>JANQSM010000022.1 GCA_028284025.1 Alphaproteobacteria bacterium
CCGCTCTAAAAGCCCAGGCAGCGGCCCGTCATACAGGCCTGTCTGCCCTGGCAGATGATTCAGGTTTAAGTATTACAGCACTTGACGGTGCACCGGGAATTCATTCTGCCCGCTGGGCCGGACCAGAAAGAGATTACACGGCTGTCTTCACCCGTTTGCAAAAAGATCTGCAAAAAACAGAGGATTTGTCCGCCGCGTTTATCTGCGTATTGTGCCAAGCAGATCCAAAGGGCACTGTCCGCTTTTTTGAAGGCCGGGTGAACGGCACCATAAGTTTTCCACCGCGCGGAGAAAATGGTTTTGGCTATGATCCAATTTTTATACCAGAAAACCATACCCAAACTTTTGCCGAGCTTGACCCGCAAATCAAACACACAATAAGTCACCGGTCACGCGCATTAGAAGCCTTTATCCAAAGTCTTTCTTGATTAGAGGAATGATGCAAGCAAGTATTTTTATCCGTTTCCCGGACCAACAGCCAGAGCTTTTGATTACAGAAACAAAAGATATCATTGCAAGAACTGGAACAACCCGTGTGCCTTCTGTCTATGCTTCCGGGCCAATAAATCTTTCTATCTTTTCAGATATCCTGGCCCTATTGCCTTTAAGCCAGGAGGCTGAAATTACGGTGGAAGGCCCATTCTTTGACTGTGATGTCGCAACACGTTTTGTTGTTCCTGCTTCTGTTTCACCACCCCGGGGGAAAAATCTGGCAATAGATTGCCATGTTAATGAACACTTTGATTGTAAAATTTTGCAAACCCTTTCCGCCCCGCATATCTCTATTTATGAAGATGCCCACCCTGATTTCATTGATGTATGGAAAAAAGCATGCAAGATATTAACCCAAAGAGACTATCAGCGTTATGATCTTTATCATTTTGCACAAGCCGGATATGAAAGCCGCCATCAGCAAGGATTATTAAACTTCGACAACTATCTGGGTGTTGGTCCAGATGCCCATGGCCGATTTTTAAAGGATGGATTTTATTACGCCACTGAAACTTATGCCAACGCTTCCCGTTGGGCGGTGCGGGTACAAGATCAGGGCAACGGCTTACAACATATGGTCGCCCTGACCACGCCAGAGATTCTGGCACAAGCCCTTTCCCTGGGGTTACATCGAACGGAGGGATTCAATCAAAGCTTATGCCACAAAGCAATTGGTAAATCCATTGAAGCCGCCCTGCCACAAGATCGTCTGGAAGCGCTGTATAATGAAGGTTTGCTTGTATTTAACGACAATACTCTAAAACCCACTCTTGAGGGTCTGTTTAAAATCACATCCATGGTTGAATTTTTGCTAAAAGACTAATTAATCCGCGGCATAGCAAAAGTATTAGGCGCAGGTTCAATCACTTTTAAGCCAGATGGCGTTACTTCCAAAACAGCCAAGCCGCGCTCTACCGTATTGTTGTTGGGATTAAAACGGAAAATACCATCAAGTCCGACAAATCCGTTGGATTGTGTAATGGCGGAGCGAGAAAAATTCCCGCCTTGTTTGTCCAGAACAGCCGCCAAAGCCACGGCATCATAGGCAAGCGTTGCCAACCGAGAGGGTGTTTTGGCAAAAGTTTCAACATAGCGTTCTTCAAATTTTGCACGGTAAGATGGGTCAGGCGCCGCAAACCAGCCACCATAGAAACTGGAATCCGTCCATGGACGAATGTCTTCCCACCGGGAGGTTCCTAACAATCGAACTGTTTCCGGGTCAATATCATAAAACGGCAATAGCGGCGCAATAGAACGCAGGGTGTCCCCGCCTTCCACCAGCATGACAGCCTCATAATCTACATCCCCAAAGGTATCTAGTTCATCCAGTTGGTCACGGCCTTTTTGCACAATTTCATATTCAAAACTATCTTCAGGAATAATTTCTAATAATCGGTCCACACGAGCTTTTTCTACCTCCAGAGCTTTTTTGCGTGCATCATAATCGGCCAGCTGGCGCACGGCCGGTTTTAAATCGGCGTTGGGATCATAGTACTGCACCGTAACCAGCTCCAGATTGTAATAATTCAAAATTGCCTTGATCAATCCCCCGGTTAGCCGCCCATATTCCGTATCTGGCAAGAGCAAGGCGTATTTTTGTATCCCTTCCTTAAATGCATAAGAAATTACATGGGCAATCTGGGGCTGGGGAGCAAACCCCATGATATAAATGTTACGATGTGAC
>JANQSM010000096.1 GCA_028284025.1 Alphaproteobacteria bacterium
TTTTTCAACCAATCGGGATGCATTTGACATTTTATCAATCATCCTCGCAGTCAACATTTTGACTGTTGCTGGCTCCGGTTGATGTCCTTTTAATATCCGCAGGATATTAAATTGTTGCCAGGAAATATTATAGGGCTTCAATTGCTCATTGTTCATCTTCGTAACCCAGGCTGAAGTGAACAGAATATTGATGAATACTTTCAAATATTCGTTTTTAAATTCCTTTTGATTTATTTCATTTTCAATTCTCACAACACAAATGTATGTATATACATTGAATGTTGCAACATCTTTTGAAAAATTTAACATTCTTATTTTAAAAAAGGGGGGAATAATAACAGTGATCTTCGCAACGTGTTGCTTATTATCCTTACCAGTTGGGAACAACCTGGATCAGCTTTTCTTTTGTTGAATACGATAAATATTGCGTTTTCTCTACAAATAAGCCCTTTTCATCTAATTCTATACATCATTCTGGCTATTTAGGTGTTATCTTAGCGAAAATTATTAACGAATCAGAAAATAAGAATTTAAGTATGGGCAAGTTTTTTCAATTCACATTTGCTTCTTGTCTTGGTGTTTTCCTGGCAATGATCCTAATGGGCTTTTTATTTTTCTTTCTAGGAGTTAGCTTAGCATCAGCCGGAGATAAAAAAGTAAACGTAAAACCTAATACCATTCTTTCGGTCAACTTCAACGAAATCATTCCCGAGCGAACAAATAATACTCCCGTCAACTCTTTTGAGTTGGAGATGGATGATGTAGTTGGATTACATGACATCGCAGCGGCGATTGAAAAAGCAGCGGAAGACGATAATATCAAGGGACTTCATATTGATGTCACGAGTCTCCCGGTCGGACGTGCTTCTGCCAGCGTTATTAGAAATGCGATCATCAAATTCAAACAGTCAGGTAAATTCACCACATCTTATGCAAATTATTATTCTCAGGGTACCTATCATCTGGCTTCCGTTGCGGATGAGGTGTATCTGAATCCAGTTGGTGGCTTTGACTTCCAGGGTTTTGCAGCACAGGTTCCTTTTATTAAAGACATGTTGGACAAACTAGGGATCAAGATGGAAGTGTTCTGGGCTGGTAAATTCAAAAGTGGTTCAGAACCCGTTCGTCGTTCCAAAATGAGTGAGGAATATCGCTTACAGGTACGTGAATATATCACTGGTGTCTACAACAATTACCTGGAGGATATTGCTTATTCTCGTGGCATCCAACAAGACGACCTATTCCGAATGGCTAATGAGTATCTGATCCAGGAGCCAGAAGATGCATTGAAGTTTAAACTGGTTGACGGATTGGTCTACAGCGATGAAGTGGAGGAAAAACATCGTGAACGTTTAGGCCTGGAAAAAAAGGATAAAGTAAATTTCATATCGGTAAACAAATATTACAAAGCCAAAGGAGGCTTGGATAAAGGAAAGGGTAGTGATAAAATTGCTATTGTATATGCCGAAGGAGATATCGTTAATGGTAAAGGCGAAAATGGAAATATAGGTGGGGATAAATACATGAAAATTCTCCGTAAACTTCGTAAGAATGACAAGATCAAGGCAATTGTCTTGCGCGTCAACTCTGGTGGTGGTTCTGCTTTAGCTTCTGATATGATTTGGCGAGAAACCTTGTTAGCCAAAGAAGCCGGAAAACCTGTTATTGTCTCCATGGGAGATTATGCTGCATCCGGTGGCTATTATATTTCAGCTGCCGCTGATTCCATTTTTGCCCAAAAGAATACCTTAACCGGCTCCATCGGTGTGTTCTTGATGATTCCAAATGCAACCGAAATGTTGAACGAAAAAGCAGGAATCAAATTTGACAGCGTTAAAACAACTCAATACGCTGGAGGCATAACGCCAATATTTGATCTGGGTCCAAAAGAGAGAGAAGTCTTAGAAGCTTCCACCAAAAAAATCTATGAAACCTTCCTTAGACGCGTTGCTGACGGACGGGACATGAGTCGTGATGATGTTCACGAAATTGCCCAGGGGCGTATCTGGTTAGGAGAAA
The DNA here is from genome assembly GCA_028284025.1 of Alphaproteobacteria bacterium. GTDB lineage: Bacteria > Pseudomonadota > Alphaproteobacteria > JANQSM01 > JANQSM01 > JANQSM01. Next base: position 2,020 of record JANQSM010000096.1, read on the forward strand.
AAGCATTATCACTCGGATTAGTAGACCGGATCGGCGGGATGGAAGATGCCGTTGCTTCAGCAGCTAAAATGGCTGGCTTGGAAGAATACCGAATTACAGAATACCCAAAAGTGAAGAGCCCTTTTGAGCAACTGATTGCTGATCTCACCAATCAGAAAGAAACTACCGCACAAATCAAGAAGGAAATTGAAACATTCTTTCCCCAATATAAGTACATTAAAGTAATAGATGAGATGAAGGGAATACCACAGGCCAGAGTTCCATTCTTATTAGA
>JANQSM010000101.1 GCA_028284025.1 Alphaproteobacteria bacterium
TTAGGCATATTTTTTCTCTTTTTTTGATGTTGCAAAAATCCGTTCAAGCTCTTCTTCAAAGCGCTCCCAGAAAGGCTGAAAGTCATATTTCTTCGCCCCTTCCCAAAGCTCATCATAGTTTCTCTTAAAAGCTCTGTCTAATACAGTTTCAACATAATGTTGTAAGGCATCGCGATATTTCTTTTGGTCATAGTTTTCAGCCATCATTTTTTTCATCTGTGCAGACAAAGTTGTAAAATCAGTGTGGTAATGTACATGCGGCAATAGACGCGAGGGATAAAATTCGTTAAAGGTGATCGTGGGCTTGTCATAAAATGCAGCTTCCACCGGTGTGGAAATTCCTACTGAAACTACCATCGCACAGCGTTTCATCAACTCACGTTGGGATGTATTAAACTTCACCAGTTTAACATTGGGTAGCTGCATAATCTTTTTATAATAAGATTCCTTGCGCATGCCGACAAAATTAGGGTGTTCTTTCACGATCAACTTTAAATCCCCAGGCAGAGATTGTGCTGTCAAACGAATGACTTCTAGCATGTTGTTAAAATATGTTGCCAGAACATCCACTGTAGCTTCAGGCTGCACTTGCAAAGGAAAGTAAACAAATTGGTCAGTCTCTTTTAATGCGTAATAGTCAAGACGACGGGCTTTATAGCGATTCCAGCGCAACGCAAAATGATCCCGAAACCTGTAAAAGGGAGGAAGATAATCAATAGTTGGCCCCAACCCCTCAATGTAGTTTTCATGCCCCTTGACCATATCCCGCAATATTTTCTTACAGACCGTTTTAAAAGCTTTTATTTCCTGCCAGATTCCGGCAAAAGATATCATCTTCTCCTGATAAGGTTTCAAGAAAGTCTTCTGAAGCAGAAGCTTTTCGCGCATGGTTGAAACATATTCTTTCGCTTCTTTTGTGCTGGGTGATTTAATCGCCCCCTTCATTAAAAGAGTATAATGCTCTTCAAAATCAAAACAGCGATCTCCTTTTTCATTGGCAAATGCCCGGTAGCCTGAAAGACCGGTAGAGGTAATCGAAATCATCGGGATGTTACCGTGCTTTAACGCAAATTGTCGCACCAGTAGGTGTGTGGTAGACCCAAACACCGGCATGATAATCAAATCAGGAGTATGGGCATCAAACAGCTTTTTAAAATGTAGATAAAATGCCTTAATGATTAGTTCCAGTTTTTCATCCAACAGGTTCTGGCGAAAAGAATAATAATACCCTCCCCGATAACTCTTGACGAATTTGCGCTCCATGGCAAGCAACGGCCATACACTTTCCAGCTGCAAATCCTTACAAATTTCATCCAGAGTAATATTCTCAATACCAGGTGTGTTCTCCAGATTTTCAAGCACATCTTCATAATTCACAACATGCTCATAAGGAATTTCAGATTCCATCACAAAGCGGTGTGTTGATTTCTTAATGGTATAAGCCGAAAGCTTTGCCTGCATATCATGGAGTTTTTCAGCAATCCCCTGCCCTACATTCAAGGCCCAGCCTCTTTGCTGAAAAATTAAAACCCGTTTGCCTTTTATATCGGCTGCAAGACTAGATGTTCCCATAATTTTAAGCCTTTACCAAAAAACCGGCAAGAGTGTATTTATCACTAGGTTCGCGAATACGCTCCAATGTCACAATATGGAATCCCGCCTTCTGCGCCAACATCGCATAAGATGTCATGCTAAAAACATGGTGATGATCAATAAAAAACTCTTCCCGGTCATAGCCTTCTTTTTGATCTTTGGCGGCCATTTCCCCATCAGGCAGTTCCACATACGCAAATCCATCATCCTTCAAAAATTGTTTTGCATAGGCTAAAGTTTTTACCGGATCTTTGATATGCTCCAATACTTTATTGAAGGTAATCACATCATATGTGCCCAAATCTTTTTGTGAGAAGCATTCCAGCATACCATGTTGTGCTTCTACACCTGCGACATCACGGGCATGTTGCGCCTGACGTTCATCCAGATCCAGTGCCATAGCCTGCCACCCAGCCTGTTTCATTTCATATGGAAAAACACATAACCCTGATCCAACATCCAGAACACTTTTTGCTTTTTCATTCCCGAAATGTCTTGCAGCAAATTCTATGATCCGGGCAACGCGTTTCTTATTATCAGACTGATCAGAGGGCAGGTTGATAATTTTCTCAAAAGTCGTTTTCAATTTTGCCCCATAGGTGGCATCCACATAACCCTGCTCATAAAGAGCATCAAGATCATAATCATGTTGATTCAAGAAATGACCGGTCATGGAACATTTATAGATATGCCGGGAATATGCACCGGATAAATCAAAAGCCGTTTCACGTTCAGGTTTTTGTGTAGCGTGATGTACCTGATGGTATGTCGCCCCCATCACAAAAGGATTAAACGCATTGTCATTACTTTCATTCACTTGCGTGTCAAACGTCATAGAAATGCGCTGTAGATTCTCATCATCCAGCCAGCAAACCAGGCGATTTTGATCGTGATCTAAATATTCGTTAAAGCCTTTTTCTTTACCCTCTTCCACCAGCATAATGCAATATCGTTCTGCATGTCCTTTTACCAAACCAGCTTTTAGGCCATGTGCTGGCAGACGGCCGTTTACTGATCCGGTCGCGTAAAAGCCCCATTCTTTACGGCAAACATCATGCTCTGCACCATCATCTGTTTTAAAAGTTACTTGCTCATTTGAGTTCAGATAAATGTGGGCACAATCACTAATTTCAATATCTCTTTTCAGCCCAACACTAAACTTGCGGGGGGGGTCTATCTTTTGAATTTTCACGCCCATGACCAATCCTCAATCAAAAAGTTTCTAATTTTCCAGACATTTCCTTCTTGGTACCAAATATCGTGGTTGCGAAATTTTTCCAATATAGCATTAAACTCATCACGGCTCATGCCAGTGAAATTACAAAAAGAGGTAATTTCATCTACAGGATTTTCTAAACCAATTTCCTTAATTTTCTGAATTCCCTGATCTCGTGTAAGACGACCATTCCGAATTTCCAAAGACAGATTATCCCACAGACGCGTAAAGCCAAATTTATACCATTTCAGGTAGTGATGCAGCGTGATGATAAAATCATCATCAATATCTGCAAAATCATAAAGACCGGTTTTGGATCCTTCGGCACGTTTCTGGAATCCATGCTGCGCAACAGTTTTGTATATCTCCATTGGATCCCACTGAAAATAATAGCCCAAGAAAACGGCAGAAATTCCCGCCTGCTCCATTTCCTGATCCGTTGGCGCCATATAGGGGGCCATATCTTTTTCTGAGAGTTCGTCTCCTACCCAGTCTTTTGCTGTGGTGCCATGGGTCACACCGTATTTGTTTAACCAGGCACGATTTAGCGTAAAGCCTTTCAAAGCATCATCTTCGCCGCCATACTCAAAGGCAGAATTCTCACCCCACACAATCAGCGGAATATTAAAAGCAACTGCCAACTTCAAAGGAATTGAAAAAATGGCCATATGCATCGGCACAGCCGTTGCGCCATATTTCTCAAAAGCCAGTCTGGTAAAACGTTTTTCTACGTTGGGATCAATTTGGAAATCAATATGATCTACACCCAGAGAAATCAAATTATCCAGATTCTGCTGACCAATCTCATTCCGACATGGGGTTTTCCATGTCACGCACAAAGGATTCAAGCCATACTCCAGGCATTTTAAAGTTTGCCACGTACTGTCTTTCCCACCACTCACAGGAATTAAACAGTCATAGCCAGTGCTTTTTGATTTGGCATTGTCTACCACGGACTGAAAAGATTTTTTTCGTGCCTCCCAATCAATGGCAGGTTTTGATTTGTGGGCAACGCAAGCTGTACATTCACCAGAATCCGTAATCGTTAGATTCGGGCGTGTATCAGGTAAAAGACAAGATTCACAATACTGCATGGGCGAATTAAGCATACTCCTCCAGGAAAATCTTCGATGTCACAAAATAGAACAAAAACTTACTCTGGCTATTTTTCAAATTATCTTGATCCAGGATAGCTTCAATTTTAGCTCTCTGAACATAATCAAAAATTTCTGCATCATCAAGAAGCCAACTACGTACGGTATTATTATGCACATCCAGCAAATCAAAGATGGGGGCATTAAAGCCCACTTTGCGACGTTCATCCAGAACAATATCCGGTACAATACCGCGCATGGATTCGCGCAGCACGGCCTTGGCACATCCCTTATTTATAAGATGGCGGGTCGGAATAGAATGGCAAAATTCAAATAGCTGACGATCTAAGAATGGAGACCGGTTTTCAATGGAATAGTACATTGCATTTAAATCATCTTCATGAAGGATTACTGGCGTAATTTCATGGAACACTTCGTTCGCCATACGATTACGCAAAAGATCGTGGGAATAGATCTCTTCCCGGAAAGGCTCTTGCCACGGATGAGTTAAAAACTCTGCGAAACCCTTGGCGTCCAGATACAGATGTTCTCGCCCGCTAGGGTCTTTAACTAAATAATCAGGATCCTGCAAATAAGGATTACGTACAATCGGCTTGATATGCTGCTGCCAATTTTCAATGGCGGTTTGATAAAGTGTTTGCCCTTCCCGATGCATTTGAGCGATGTAAGCGGAATGATGATCATAATACCCTGAAAAAATCTCATCCGCAGATGTGCCACTAATCGAAACACGATAACCGCTTTCTGAAATCGCCTTTTGCAACAACCAGTGGGCATAATAGGTAACCGTATAAACCGGGGCATCATGATAGCGAATTAATTCTCGCAAATTCTCTAGGAAATTATCCTGGCTTAATTCAATATTGGTGTGCTTGATCCCAAGCTCCTTAACGCTTGCTTCTACAATATCCTGTTCTTCATAGCGCGCATCTTTATTAACAATGGTAAAGCCGTGCACATCATAATCAAACTCCCGCTTGGCAACACTGATAAGACTATTGGAATCGACTCCGCCACTCATACAAAATGCCAAAGGCACATCCGCACGCAGTCGAATATCAACGGCATTCAGCATTTTCTCACGTGCCCCGGAAATTGCAGCTTCCCACGACATGTCACTGTCTTGCTGCATCAGCGGAAACCAATATCGTTGACGGCGCAAGTTTAAATCCGTATCAATGTGCAGCATCTCACCAGGAAGAAGCTCTGTCACACCATGAAAAAATGTTTCTGGCTGTTTGTAAAGAGAACGATAACCATTCACCATATAGCGAAACATGTGATTCAAGTTTGGTTGCAGCTTTCTATCAAGCAAGCCTGCAATAAACTTTACCTCTGATCCAAAATACAGACCATTTTCACCATCACGATACAAATACAGTGGTTTTTCACCAAATCGATCACGGCACAATGTTAATTGCCGTGTCTCTTCATCATACAATGCAAATGCCCACATGCCCTCGCATTTGTCCAATCCCTCAAAACCATACTCATCCAGTACGTGCATTAAAACTTCAGTATCAGATGATGTTTTAAAAACATGCCCTTTGGCCTCTAACGAAGCCTTCAATTCAAGGTAATTGTAAAGTTCTCCGTTATAGGCAATCCATCTGGATTTATATTGAAAAGGCTGGTTTGCACGGGGGTCCAAATCAATAATGCTCAACCGACTGTGCAGCAAGTGCGTATTTATTCCTTCTGCACGCAAAATCTCATGGCCTTTTGCATCAGGTCCACGTCGGTTCATCAGGTCCAGCGTCGTCTTGATGATAGAAGCATCAATCGCCCGCGAACCAATGTATCCAGCTATTCCACACATGTGCAATGCTGTATCATTCAGGGTAGGCGAAGTCAAGCTTGGAAACCACCCGTCCCGCAAGCCAAAATAAGGTTGCAATTGGCAGAAATACTTGGTATCACCACCCCGAAACAGAGAAAAATTCGAAAAAGGAAAAATAATGTCCATGCCGTTACAACAACCGGCCAACCGGTCCCCTTTAAATCAAATACCACCTCATGGCGGAGAATTGAAAAATCTTTATTTATCTCCTGAAAATGTTGAAGATGCCAGACAGCAAGGTTTACAGCTTAAATCCTGGACATTGAGTGACCGCCAAATTTGTGATTTAGAATTGTTGATGTGTGGAGGATTCTCCCCTCTGGAAGGGTTCATGACTCAACAAGATTATGAAGCCGTCGTTGAAAACAT
>JANQSM010000107.1 GCA_028284025.1 Alphaproteobacteria bacterium
TTGCCGTTACTGATGACGGTTACGAAATTTTCACCCTTTCCCCCAAAGGATTTGATAAGCCACCGTACGATGTCAAAACCAGCACTTAAACTGATAGAAAAGCCTCATCATCTTGGCCATCGCAAACGATTGCGCGACCGCTTTTTAAAACGTGGGGTAAAAGACATGGCGGATTATGAGTTGCTGGAGATGGTTTTGTTTGCAGCTATCCCACGCGGAGACACCAAACCCATCGCCAAAGATTTATTAAAAAGATTTCACACGTTTGCCGGGGTGATTTCTGCTGATATCGAAGATTTAAAGCAAGTCTCAGGTATTGGAGAATCTGCTGCAGCCGCAATCAAAATTGTTGAAGCCGCAGCTTTACGGTTGAAGCATGACCGAGTGATTAAGCAGCCAATCATTAATTCATGGCAAGCAATTTTGGATTATTGTGAAGCGAGCTTAAAATATAAAAAAGAAGAAGAATTCCGTGTGCTGTTTGTTGATAAAAAAAATCAGCTAATTGCGGATGAATTACAGCAACAAGGCACAGTGGATCAGGCCCCGGTCTATCCCCGCGAGATCATCAAGCGGGCGCTGGAATTGAAAGCCAGTGCACTGATTTTAGTGCATAATCATCCCACCGGAGACCCTACTCCTTCGCCACAGGATGTTGAAATGACTCAACATGTTGTGAAAGCCGCAGAGGTAATGGGTATTAAGGTGCATGATCATGTCATTATCGGCAAAGAAACCTATACCAGCTTTAAATCTTTGGGCATGATATAAAAATGATTCAAAAAGATGTGCCGTCCGGCTACACTAAGATCTATGAGCACAGATAGAATAGACGACCAACTGATCAAGAAGTACAACCTGGAAAAACATCTGCGGGAAATTGAAATCTCGCAGGAAGGTAAATTTGTCTCTCATGATCTGAAAGAAAACCAGAAAAAGCGTGACCCAATTGAAACCATCAAGGCCATTTTTGGGGATATGAAAGTTGAACAACTTTTGCTGTACGCTGCCAACCTGCTTTACCGCTATAAAATTTGCAGCAGCGCTGGCTATAGCCCTGATACATCAGATATTTCACCGCCTAAACAGGATGAGCGAGTGGCCCTTTCTTTAGGTGTAGTCGACCGTTTTAAGCAGGAACAATACCACTTTTTGCCAGATGTAGAATATATTATTGAAGTACTGGACAAACGGGCCGACCCGTTCACCCAGTCTTCTGATTTTTATTTTATCATGATGGCTGCTACCGGACGGTTAGTCCATGACAAGCGTGGCTTTCAATGGATGTTGGCACCCAAATCCCGTCTTGCCATCGGCCAGGGGGAAATTGCTGAATTTCATCCTCAAATCTGGATGATTATTCAAGATGCCATCCTGGAATTTCTATCAGCCCCACAACTGGCAGAATTGTTCGTTAACCCTATCTCACCTAAAAATGGTGGCGAGGTCTTGCGCCGTCAGCGCAATCCTAGTGATTCATTTAAATTGCGAGTAAAACAAGAAATTCTGCGGCGCTGTAGTGAGTCAATAGAAAAAGCCGCCAATGTTTCAGATCAAGAAATCAACTTCATGCTAAAAAAACTTATCCACCAGTATAAGCTCGACATCCACAAGCTCAAACTGGGCGAAACAGAAGATATTTAAGAGAAAAAGTGCTCTACCGCCCGAGGTGGTAGTCTATTACCAGCTGACGATCGGCGTCTTGTTGCCGCCAGTGCGTCTCCCAACACAACTTGACCAGTCTTTCCAGATAAGCCTTTGAATCTTGGATTTTTTGTTTTTCCTCTTTGCTCATCCAGTCTACTCTCTGGGTGCTTTCCAGCAATGCAATAATACTGTTCATTCTATCTGTAACTGGCCTCAGCAAATCAGCTAAATTAAGCCCACACCCTACTGGCACCCGTCCAATTATATCAACGAGTGATCTGCCTAAATTCGTTATTCGGGTAGCAGTATCCATTACTTTTTTTGTATCTTTTTTTATCAATTCATCCAGAAGCTGGTTTTCTCGGTACGAGAAATGGGATTTTGCATTTGTTAATGCATACTCAAACATATCTTCTCCCCTTTAAGGCAAAGGCTAACGCACGTTTTCAGGTCTTCTTCCTACAGAAGGTTCTAGTACTGTAATTTCAGTAAATTGATCTGCACCTAGTGCACCACGCTGGACTGAAAAAAGTCGTGCACCTGCCGTCTGTCTTTCTAACATGCCAGCATATAAACCAACCGCCATAGCAACTACCCGAGGATCAGAAACACCGTGTCGGGCAGCTAAAGCAGTTAATCTTTTGCCCACCTGTAGAGGAAGCAACGGAGCAACTTCCTGATACAACCAGCTGGGGCTAAGTTGTTGCATTGCATAATTGCATAGGTCACGAAATACATCGCCTATTCCTTTATATATCAAAACTTGCTCGCGCGCGCAAACAACACTAGTGAAAAAATCATTATCATTGAGAGGTACAGAAAAAATTCCAGGAAATACTTCGGCTCTCCCTTCCCCCAAAGTAAGCCCATATCCCCAACCACTTCGAACAAACATATTTAATGTTTTAACATCCTGTACTTGATGGATAGTTGGCCTGCTGTAGTTAGCAGTACCATAAATTTTTGCTAATGCATGGTCTATTTTGTTGCTGTCTGTCAGAGTTGTAACCAGGGTTTTCCCGCGCAACCACTCCCATTCAACATCATATTCTTGTAATTCCATTTCCGGTCCAACGACAGAAAACCTTACATTGGTATGCGTTTTTACGGCCTTAACTCCGCTTTGGTTCAAGTGAGTAAGATCCTGATCGTCAACAACTAGAAAAGCGATATCCGGTGCTGTGTCAGGGGAAGGTTTTGCACAAAGTGCAGCAATACTGCTTCTGGTGTCCGAAATTGTATCCAGTTCTAACTCAAAAGAATCATCATACCCTTTTAGAACAAAGGGAATCTGCAAGCATGCTACTGAATCTGCCAAGATACGAACTTTTTCCATAATAACCGGATAACAGTCACTATAGTAATTGTCAAGGAAACGTGGTTAACCATAATGTGCCCAAATCTTAAAAACTTTGCGTTCCCTCTTAACAAATAGTGTTTTTTCGGATATAATATTAAGTTGTTGTTAACTTTTAACTTGTTCTTCAGCAGAAGAGTATTACATAGATATCATGAGTATTTTTGACACACATGACAAACCGCTAGACGCCAAAGTCCGTAAAACTTACCCGGACGCTGCCCGCTTTATTGAGACTTGCTGGTCTTTAAAGCAGCCCGGACCTCAGGTCAGCCGTGACGAGACCGTCAATTTCTGGATTTATCCATGTCGCAAGGCACCAGATGTATCGCGCGCTTATGCTGTACTGCGTGAGATTGTGGATCAAGTGCCTGGATCTATTATTTACATTGAAGAAGCCTGCCGCAAATTTACCAAGAAAATGAACAATGTAAAACTTATGCGACCCTTTTGCGATGTGCTGATTCAACGCATCTGGTCTGAAGACGCCAAACGGCGCGTTATTTTGCGAGAGCTGGAACGAGCTTGTGAGCAAGCCATTAATCCTACTTTTGGATTTGGTGATGATGCTGCTTTTGGCGGTGGCGGTGGTGGTGGTGGAGGGCCATCCAACGCAATTTCTAATGTAGTGCATGCTGGCCGTGGTAGTGGCGGCAACGGTTAAGTCCTAACACCTAACTCTTCATATCTTCCGTTTCCAGGGCCTTTTCACTAAGTTTATGTGATTCTTCTTCACTGTCAGGAATTTCAATTTCTGGAGGTTGCACCGAGTTAAGCTCAAAATCAATCAATGGAATACCTAAATCCAGATCCAGGAACTCTGCTGTTGGTTTGATTGGTGCATCTTTCAACTGACGGAATGCCACATCCGAAGATGTTTTAGGATTTGAAGAGAATTTCTTAGGCGTTTTAGAAGTTGCTGTATCTGCTGGTGTTAACAATCCGCTTGATACTTGTGTAAACCCAGGTGCATCTACGACTGACTGAAGATTATTACTGGAATCAAGATCAGAATACAAAGTACTGGCACTTGATGAACTTGATCCTGATCCGCTCACGCTGGCAGCGCCAATTCTAAACCCATTGAGGTCGGATTGAGCGTTTTGGCTTCCGCCGCCTGTTAGGGTAATGTTGCTGGACTGGGCGGCTGCCTGGCCTGCAA
>JANQSM010000111.1 GCA_028284025.1 Alphaproteobacteria bacterium
AAGTCTCATAAAATTGGGGAGGTCCACGATGGGGCTGCCACAATGGACTGGATGGAACAGGAGCAAGAGCGTGGGATTACAATTACTTCTGCTGCTACCACTTGTTTCTGGAATGATCACCGCATCAACATTATTGATACGCCGGGCCACGTGGACTTTACCATTGAGGTGGAGCGTTCCTTGCGCGTACTGGATGGTGCTGTAGCTGTGTTTGACTCGGTTGCTGGTGTGGAGCCTCAATCTGAAACGGTATGGCGCCAAGCGGATAAATATGGTGTTCCACGCATGTGTTTCATTAATAAGATGGACCGGATTGGTGGAGATTTCTATGGATCTGTAGAGTCTATTAAAGAGCGTCTGGGGGCTAGCCCTTTGGTCATTAATTTGCCAATCGGTTCTGAGTCTCAATTTGCCGGAATTGTGGATTTGATCACAATGAAAGCTGTGCGCTGGAAAGATGAATCTTTGGGAGCAGAATATGTTGTTGAAGAGATTCCAGATGATCTTAAAGAAAAAGCGGATGAGTACCGTTCTCAGTTGGTAGAGACAGCTGTTGAGCAAGATGATGCCGCTATGGAAGCTTATTTGGAAGGTAATGAAATTGATGAAGCAACCTTGCGTAAGTGCATCCGTACAGGGACTTTGAACAACACTTTTGTTCCAACGTTCTGTGGATCTGCCTTTAAGAATAAAGGAGTGCAGTGGTTGCTAGATTATGTTGTTGATTTCATGCCGTCTCCATTAGATGTTCCGCCTGTAAAAGGCGTAAAACCGGATTCAGACGAATCAGATACGCGTAAAGCAGATCCATCTGAGCCGTTTTCTGCGCTGGCATTTAAAATTATGAATGATCCATTTGTGGGGTCATTGACTTTCGTTAGAATTTATTCTGGTACGTTGGAGGCAGGGTCTTACGCTCAAAACACGGTAAAAAATAATCGTGAACGTATCGGACGGATGCTGTTGATGCATTCAAATTCCCGTGAGGAGATCAAAAGTGCTTCTGCGGGAGATATTGTGGCACTGGTCGGATTAAAGGACACCACCACTGGGGATACCTTGTGTGATGCATCCAGCCCGATTGTGCTGGAGCGGATGGAGTTCCCTGATCCAGTGATTGAGGTGGCTGTTGAGCCTAAGTCAAAAGCCGATCAGGAAAAAATGGGAATGGCTTTGGCCCGTTTGGCGGCGGAAGATCCTTCTTTCCGTGTGAGTACAGACCATGAAAGTGGCCAGACTATTATTAAAGGAATGGGAGAACTTCACCTGGATATCCTGGTTGATCGTATGAAGCGGGAATTTAAGGTGGAAGCCAACGTTGGTGCGCCACAGGTGGCTTATCGTGAAACCATTACCAAGCCGTACGATGTGGATTACACTCACAAGAAGCAGTCAGGTGGTGCGGGTCAATTTGCTCGTATTCAGATGAAATTTGAACCATCTGAACCTGGTTCAGGATTTGAGTTTGAAAGCACAATTGTTGGGGGTGCTGTTCCTAGAGAATATATTCCAGGCGTTGAAAAGGGTCTGGAGGAAGCGCGCCAAACAGGTGTTTTGGCAGGATTCCCTTGTGAAGACTTTAAGGTGACTTTGTATGATGGTGCTTTCCATGATGTTGACTCTTCTGTCATGGCGTTTGAGATCGCATCTAAAGCAGCTTACCGCGAAGCAGTTGCTGCTGCCGGGCCAGTATTGCTGGAACCTGTCATGAAAGTGGAAGTTGTAACCCCTGAAGAATATATGGGGGATATTATCGGAGATTTGAACTCTCGCCGAGGTCAGGTGCAATCCATGGATACACGCGGAAACGCAAATGTTGTAAATGCGATGGTACCCTTGGCAAACATGTTTGGATATGTTAATAATCTGCGCTCTTTGTCGCAAGGCCGTGCCCAGTTCACAATGTTCTTTGATCATTATGAGCAGGTGCCACAGCAAATTGCTGATGAAGTACGGGAAAAATTGGCAAGTTAACCTAAATTGAATGAAAGTTTTTAAATTTTAACCAACTAAAGACGGAGAAAGAAGTATGTCTAAGGAAAAATTTGATCGTAGTAAGCCGCACTGCAATATCGGAACCATTGGTCACGTTGACCATGGAAAGACGACGTTGACAGCGGCAATTACTAAGTATTTTGGGGATTTCCAGGCTTATGACCAAATTGATAAAGCCCCTGAAGAGCGTGAGCGTGGAATTACAATTTCTACAGCACACGTAGAGTATGAAACTGACAATCGTCACTATGCACACGTAGACTGTCCAGGTCACGCCGACTATGTGAAGAACATGATTACCGGTGCGGCTCAGATGGATGGTGCAATTCTTGTGGTGAATGCAGCTGATGGCCCAATGCCACAGACGCGTGAGCACATCCTACTTGCACGCCAGGTTGGTGTTCCTGCGATTGTTGTGTTCTTGAACAAAGTTGATCAGGTTGATGATGCTGAACTTCTTGAGCTTGTTGAGATGGAAGTGCGTGAGCTTCTTTCTCAGTATGAGTTCCCTGGTGATGATATTCCAATTATCGCTGGTTCTGCTTTGGCAGCTTTGGAAGGTCGCGACCCAGAAATCGGCGAAAACAAAATCCGCGAGCTAATGGAGCAAGTAGATTCTTACATTCCTCAACCGGAGCGTCCAAAGGACAAGCCATTCTTGATGCCAATTGAGGATGTATTCTCAATTTCTGGTCGTGGAACAGTTGTGACTGGCCGTATTGAGAGCGGAATCGTGAATGTTGGAGACGAGATTGAAATTATCGGTATCCGCGACACGCAGAAGACAACATGTACAGGTGTGGAAATGTTCCGTAAGCTTCTTGACCAAGGTGAGGCTGGCGATAACGTCGGTGTTCTTCTACGTGGTACGAAGCGTGAGGAAGTTGAGCGTGGCCAGGTTCTTGCTAAGCCGGGGTCCATCACACCACACAGAAAATTCAAGGCCGAAGCTTACATCCTTACTAAGGATGAAGGTGGACGTCACACACCATTCTTCACCAACTACCGTCCTCAGTTCTACTTCCGTACAACTGATGTGACCGGTACAGTTCAGCTGACTGAAGGTACTGAAATGGTGATGCCTGGTGACAACATTACAATGGATGTTGAGTTGATCACACCAATTGCGATGGACGAAGGCTTGCGCTTTGCGATTCGTGAAGGTGGCCGTACCGTTGGTGCGGGCGTGGTAGCTTCCATCACTGAGTAAAACTTAAAACAG
>JANQSM010000121.1 GCA_028284025.1 Alphaproteobacteria bacterium
TTGAAGAGCTTTTCGTAGGAACCGCTCATGCAGCCGTGGGTACAATCAGCTATATCGCCAATATTGATTTTAATAAGAACGGCGTAAATGATTCAGGAGATTTCTATTACTTCTCTTACTGCGTATTTGTACAGCGAGAATCTTGTCCAGATGCTGACATTGACGGTAATGGCCAAGTAAATCAGGATGACTGGACATACTTTGTGAGTGGCGCAGAAGAATACGCACCTGATAATCCTGATCAAAATGAATTTGGATACTACGATGTTGAAGGAACTGGCGGTGAAGAACTGCTGATTCAGATCGAACAAGCTCAACCTGAATGGTTTGCTGGCAGTGGAATTGGCGGTGTACTGGTTGCTAAACCAGGTTTGGATCTGCAAAGCATTGTCAATTACAGCCATGCTGGTGAAGTCGGAGACATCAAAGCAGCGATTATGAAAATCTTCTAATCGCGACTTAGAATAAAATAAATTTCCCAAAACCCGGTACAGTATTAGGCTGTGTCGGGTTTTTACTATCTGTATCCGGTATAGTTGAAGAGGCCTAAGAACTTTTTAAGATTTAATATCTATGCTTACAAAAAAAAGCGGTGATAAGAGAAACTCTTACCACCGGTCAAGTTGCTTGAGGCTAACTTTTAAACCTGTTTGAAAACAATGCCCATAGTTTTCAAAAGGCTTTTAACTTCTACTGACACGATAGCCACATCCGCGCCAGCCTTGTAACCCTGCCAAAATATCCTGCCAGATATCTAAACTCGAGAGTGAGGTTAGCATAAGGTAACACGACTATTGTGTTAACCTTACATTAACTTTTCCATTTTTTAAATCCATAGTCAAGCTTAAATACACAAGCCCTGCTATAGAGCCAAATTTTAATGGCTTATAAAAAAAACTTTAAATTCAATCAATTAGATTGCCTTTAAACTGGTGCTCCTGGAGTTTCCCCAAAGTCTGCGTCAAAAGCATCTTCCCACTTACCTGCTGTTGCAGAACGGCTATATTCCGTAGCACGCCCTTCAAAGAAGTTCATGTGCTCTACACCATTAAGCATTTCGTCCATCCACGGCAGTGGGTTCTCACCAATGCTGTAGATCGGCTGTAATCCCAGCTGGCTCAGGCGTCTGTCCCCGATATACCGAATATATCTTTTGACATCCTCTGCTGCCATTCCTTCAACATCCCCTTGCTCAAATGCCAGATCAATAAAAGCATCTTCATGAGTTACAATGGTTTCACACGCTTGAGTAAGATCACGGCGCAGCTCCTCCGTCCACACATCAGGGTTTTCTTGAATGAAAGTCCGGAACAAGCGAATCATAGACAAACAATGCAAGGTTTCATCCCGTACTGACCAGGTTACGATCTGCCCCATCCCCTTCATTTTGTTAAAGCGTGGGAAGTTCATCAAGATCGCAAAGCTTGCAAAGAGCTGTAAACCTTCGGTAAAAGCACCAAAAACAGCCATTGTTTTGGCAATTTCTGTTTTATCCCCTACGCTGAAGGTCTGCATGTAATCATACTTATCCTTCATTTCCTTGTATTTTAGAAAGGCCTGGTACTCTAACTCCGGCATCCCAATGGTATCTAACAAGTGAGAATATGCCGCCACGTGTACTGTTTCAATATTGGAAAATGCGCTTAACATCATCAAGACTTCTGTCGGCTGAAATACTTGAGAGTAATGTTTCATATAACAATTATTCACTTCCACATCTGCTTGCGTGAAAAAGCGGAAAATCTGGGTCAACAGATTACGTTCCCCGTCTGTCAGCTTTTGGCGCCAGTCTTTTACGTCATCTGCCAAAGGCACTTCTTCCGGCAACCAGTGAATGCGTTGCTGTGTTAACCAGGCCTCATAAGCCCACGGATAGTGGAATGGCTTGTATACAGGGTTTGGGGTCAATAATCGTGACATGTAATCTCTCCTTTTCGTTATATTTTAGGGGCTTTACCCAGCCTACCTTATTGCAGCCTTATTAATTACAGATAGTCGCAACTGCTTAAAGGACAATCGCCCAAAAGCAGCCAAAATTTATCCACAAGGTGTTGGCAGACTTAAGACGTCACCACCGTCTTGCTTTTCATATAAAAAGGTACCCTGCCACCAAACGTTTTATTCCCTGCACCCACTATATATTGTGCTTATAAAATAATTGTAGACCATATATAGTGATTTTCAAGTCAAAAAAGGCAGCATACATAAATGTGCATAAGTCTATAAGAGAGTCAGGATTGCCCAGCTTCGTTTAAATTGCGTGCCAGAGCTTCAAGAGCGTAATCATGGTGCTTACGCAAGGTTACGTGAGAACGGCCATCCATATCTTCCAGCCGCCGCCAGGGAATCCCGCAGGCGCGTGCCCACACCAGACGCCGGTTTTCTTTTGGCATGGCAAGCATCCATTGCAAGCATTCATCCATCCGGTCTATCGCTTTAGGGCTAGGAGGGCCTTTCCGGTTACTTTCTGTACCAAAGCCGCGCAAAGAAAAAGAATCAATCACCACATCCGGCCAAGCAGTCATTTTCGGCTTTAAAAAACCCTTGGGTAATCGCTTTAAGGTATCTGAGGCTTCTTTAAACCTTTCAGCCAGAATATCAGCGGTAATTGGAGTATATAAGGGGCGATCAAGATCAATAGTAGTTGTTGGCATCTTTTCCTCCTGTGCCTTGAAATGAAAGAGAATTGAGAATTAAAATTTATTGCTGGGCCTTATGAATCAATAAAGGCAAATTTCAGCTTAGATTTGGTTTCTGGCTGTGATTTTGTCAGATCATTTGCTACCCGGCGCTGCATAATACGTTCTGCATTTTTTCGCATATGCGCATGAATGGAATTACGAATCGCTGCCGGACGATGTTCAACAGGCTGTACCCCGGGGTAAAAAAGAGCATTTTCTCCCTTAGCCAGCAACACCTTATTTGCGTTGCGCACCAAAGTTTTTATATCAATCGGGCGACCTTCAAACTTAAACTGGCGATCATTAATGACAGTCACGCTTTTACCTAGAACTTCAACAGCACGTTTCAGGACTGGAGAAAGGGAATATCCTTCAGGAGGCTCTGCCATCATTTGCTCAAATTGTTGTTCGGTATGTTTATCAAATTCCCGTGATATCCGCGACCATGGATATATAAACTGCTTTACAGCTTTTTGGTCCTTGCCCTTCACCGGAATTTCTTCAATAAAGTGTGTTGCCTCATTAATCACAGCGGTTTCCCCGTCTTTTCCCGAGAAATCGTGCCAGGTTACCTGCCCTTCTGTTAGTTCAAAGATCTTTTGCATCATCTTTTTGCTGGGAACGCGGCTATAATTTAAATAGCGATAAATAGTCATTCTGCTTTTAACACCAAGCATCTCGCCAAATTTATTAGGAGAAATTTTATTTTTTGCCAAATAGTCTGAGAGTTTCATACCTCAAGTTGCACCTTGTTTTGTTAATACCCATCACGAGTTGTGTCCTCTTTGTATGTCTTTTTAATACAAAAAGAACATCATTGCAACCAAAAGGTGCATATTGTATGTTATAAAACCATCACAGAGGTGTGATTAATGAAGGTAAATATTTTTAAAATCAATTAGTTATAATAATAAATTAATTTTTCTAGTTAATAACTGCATTTGGATACATTTTGTGCATTTAATAGTGTGCTTTATGGCTCTATACAGATTGGTATGTGTGTGTTAAAATATTCGAAACAAAAAATATTAATTAATAACGTGCACGCCCTGAGGCAGAAATTCTATGGAAAACCCGCAAGAAATTATTTCAAACACATTGCAAAGCCTACAGGAACTATCAAGTAGGACTCTGCCCGCAATCCGCCAAGCTGAGGAAGAAGACAGGCAAAGAAAGGAAGCTCACGAAGCTATTCGTATGCTAAAGATTCAAGACTCTTTGGGGCCTGTCATTTTAAAACCCGATGGCAGCCCTTTAAAGTATGCCGTCATTTATTTTGATAGCCAAGGCCGTGAGCCAGGGACAGGAAAAAGATTTGGGTTAGGCGGATATAATCCCACCAAGATCCCAACTATTTTTGAAGATACCTGTAATGCGCTTGGGGAAGCGGTAAGGTCAATCCCTTTCCCAGAGCTAAATGCTGCAAAGATACTTTACAATACGGGAGTTAACTTTTTATACCCACCCTCAGCCAAAGACGGCCACGAAAAAAACAGCTGTCGCGATGAAGCAGCAGCACATCTGGATAAATTTGTGATTGATCCTATTAAGGCACTTGCCGAAAAGGGTTTGCTGGAACGTGTACAAGCATCAAATATTATTTCAGAAGCCTTTTTTAACCAGGGTGATATGCGGAATTCTCCCAGCGTAAGACATCTAAGCAACTCAATTGCTATGGATAGGCAGAGAGCCTACGAAGCCCATGCCCATGCAATATTAGAGCAAGCTCAGGACTTATGGAACGCTGTTCGCCAATTGAAAGGGTCCTCTGCTGAAGAAGATCAGCAGCTTTTATTGGATTTTGCCGCAACGATACGAGATTCTGAGCTGAATGGATTAAAATCAGCAAGCGTCCAATCCCTTTTAAAATGGGCAAAAGATGAAACAAAAGCACGTTTTCAAGAAAGTGCTACAGCCGCCTCTACCATGCCCCCAGGAGTAGTGCAGCGCGCTGCTGGTAACACTAATGGGGGCTAATTTATTTCTTCAAAAAGATTATTAAATGCCGACCTATTAACCTCGGCCCATACGATCTGCCATGGCCTTCTTGTTACGGGCAGCTGTTTGGGTTGATACTGTGGTAGCTTGCGGTTGAGGCTGTTTCTTGGAAGAATCCTCTGCCAGATGCTCAGGCACGAATGCAGCAAACATACCTTCCATCATTGTCTCTTTTTGGTCAGGGCGCAAGGTATTGCCCACATCCATTTCGCTTTCTCCGACTTTTTCAGATCCGCGCTGCCCCATTTTAGTAACAGTTTTAAAATTCCCGGAATCTTGATCTCCTCTTGAAGCAACTTGTTGAGGCTGTTCTACACTCTGTCTTTGCTGTGAGGCATACT
>JANQSM010000124.1 GCA_028284025.1 Alphaproteobacteria bacterium
CTTCGTTCCCAAACAGCGGGTCTTGGTATGCGTGAAACCATTAACTATGCCCTGAATTTTGTCCAATCCATTCCTTATGACACACTGCTTCAACGCACCACGGCCAATGGTGCCGGCTTTGCGACACCGCCCGGGTTACTTGCCATGAATAAAGGGGATTGTGATACCAAGAGTGTGGCTTTGGCAGCGATTCTGAAAAATCTGTTTCCACGCTTACGAATGATGATTGTATATGTGCCTGGTCACGCATTTGTCGGCTTTAATATGCCACCGCAAAAAGGGGACCGTACCCTTCAGATTGGCGGCAGTACATTTGTGCTGGCTGAACCAGCGGGTCCGGGTATTTTTGCCATGGGGAAAATCGCCCCGGATTCAGAAAAACTGCTACAGCAAAATTCCTATAGCTACAGAGAAATTCTTTAAAATAACTTTTGTAAATGCAGTTCCGGATAACGGTAAAACGTATATATCAATCCCAGTAAACTGGCAAAGATCAGAAATAAATTCACCAACAGCCCCTTGGCCAGTGTGCGGCCCAAAGCCTGCCCAAAAGACAAAGTTCGATTTTTAAAAATGAACACAATACTTGCTGCCACAAAATTTAAAACCAGCAGCACCCCAAAAATTGCGGCGCCATACCCAAGGCTGAACATGGCGTAGTAAAGATAAATGTTGCCGTAAACATCTGCACTATTCATATAGATATTGTAAACCCAATCCAGACCCTAGCCAATGATATTGTATCCCGCATCCACAAAAATAATGTTGCCGGTCAAAGATTTGGCTTCATCACTGGCCAGAAATGCGCTAACTGCACCAACATCTTCGACTGAAACAACCACATGTTCCGGCGCACGCTCCCTGGCATTATTCAATAACTCATCAAAGCGTGTCAGGCCCGATGCAGCCCGGGTTTCAATGGGACCAGGAGACAGTGCATGTACCCGAATTTTCTCTTTTCCCAATTCACCAGCCAAATACCGCACCACACTTTCCAGCGCTGCTTTTACAGGTCCCATCAAATTATAATTATCCACCACTTTTTCTGATCCGTAAAATGTGACCGTCTGTAAACAACCGCCCTCTTTCATCAATGGTTCAGATAAATGTGCCATGCGAATAAAGGAATGGCAGGAAATATCCATTGCCATCAAAAACCCGTCACGAGAACAATCCGTGACCCGGCCTTTCAAATCTTCCTTTGGTGCGTAGGCTATGGAATGCAACAAGAAATCTAGTTTGCCCCAGTTTTTCTCAATCTCTTCAAATACCGCTTCCAGCTGTCCATCAATTCTGACATCACAAGGCAGGTAAAGATCCGCATCTACATTCTGTGCCAGAGGGGCAGTAAATTCTTTGGTGGTGTCATTAAGATAGGTGATCGCCAGCTCCATTCCCTGCTGATGCAAGGCCTTGGCACAGCCATAAGCGATGCTTTTTTCATTGGCAATGCCAACAATCAGCCCCTTTTTCCCCTTCAGGTCAAACATAAACTTTCCTTCCGTTTTAAAGTCTCTATATTTTGATCTATGCTCCAGAAAAATCAATCCCTGATGTGGTTTCGCCGTGATTTAAGATTGAATGACAATCCAGCCCTTAACGCGGCCATTAAAAACGGACCTGTGACAGCAATCTATATTCTGGATGAAGAAAGTGATTATGTACGGCCCTTGGGCGGTGCTCAAAAAGTCTGGCTAAATCATTCACTTATTAGCTTGCAAAAATCTTTAAAGAAGCATGGTATTCCGATCATTTTACGTCGGGGTAAAGCTGAGGATATACTGACAAAAATAGTGAACGAGTCTAAAGCATCAGTTTTCTGGAACCGGTGTTATGACAAGGGGTCTATTGCACGAGACAAGAAAATCAAAGAGGCCCTGAATGCTGAAACATTTAATGGATCTCTTTTAAATGAACCATGGGAAATTAAGTCAAACTCCACCGGCGAATATTATAAAGTCTATACCCCCTATTGGAAGGCCATGCAGGCCGCAGACGCGCCACCCAAACCGCAACCTCTGCAAAAAGATATTACACCAGGCTGCCTGAATCTTGATTCTGATTCACTGGAAGAGTGGAAATTGCTGCCCACACATCCGAATTGGTCAGATGGAATAACAGATTCCTGGCAAAACTTTGGGGAAACAGCCGCGCAAAAACGACTGGATGATTTCCTGGGTGAAAAAGTCAATGACTATAAAGAAAACCGCAATCGACCAGACATAAAGGGGACGTCACTTTTATCCCCGCACCTACATTTTGGAGAAATTTCACCTCGGCAAGTATGGCACCAAACAAAAGCTATGCAGGGAAACTCACTCACAAAAGATGCATATACTTTTTTAAGTGAGTTAGTTTGGAGAGAGTTTTGCTACACGGTTTTATTTTATAACCCGGATCTGGCTACAAAAAATTACCAGCAGAAATTTGATGCTTTTCCCTGGGTGAAGGATGATACCGCTTTAGAAAAATGGCAACGGGGTAAAACTGGTTTTCCAATTATTGACGCCGCCATGCGCCAGCTATGGCATACCGGTTGGATGCATAATCGCTGTCGCATGATTGTGGGATCTTTTCTGGTCAAAGACTTGTTGATCGACTGGCGCTATGGTGAACAGTGGTTTTGGGACACACTGGTGGACGCTGATCATGCCAATAATACGGCAGGTTGGCAGTGGGTGGCCGGATGCGGCACGGATGCCGCCCCCTATTTTCGAATATTTAATCCCATCACCCAAAGTGAAAAATTTGACCCCAACGGAGACTATATTCGCCGATGGGTACCGGAGTTGACAAAACTTTCCGATAAATACCTGCACAAACCCTGGGAGGCTTCAGATGATGAGATAAAGAAGGCAGAAGTTATATTAGGAGAAACCTACCCCAAACCGATAGTCAATCATAAGCAACGACGCGAACAGGCTCTGGAAATATTTTCAAATTTGTCTGGTTAGATTTTAAAATTCGTCACGTTCATCCTGAATACCTGCCGGCTCCTGATGGATCAACACACGGGCAGCCTTGAAAGCACGGGAAATTTCCCGTTCAATATCTTCCGTGACCATGTGTGCTTCGCGCAACGGTAAAGATCCATTCATTTCCAGATGCATTTCAATGAAGATGTCCGTCCCGGCCTTACGGGTGCGTAGGTCGTGAAAATCAATCACCTCTGGATGAGCTTCCAGAATTTTGATGATTCTGTTGCGAGTACTGACAGATTCCTTATCCATTAACTGGTCCATCGAATTTCTAATAATTTTGGAAGAGGTGAAAATCAAGTACGACGAAATCAAAATTGCAGCCAACGGATCCAGCCAGGGAGCCGAAACATATTGTGTGATCACTAATGTCAGAATTACTCCCAGGTTAACCAGAATATCCATCTTGTAATGGGCCAGATCTGCCCGAATTGCCAAAGAATCTGTCCGGTGCACGACGTAGCTTTGATAACTGACAAGAATGCCAGTCAACACCATAGAAATCACCATGATAATTAAGGCAAGTGCGGGCTGTTCTAAAACAATAGGATCAAAAAACCGCCGGGCAGAGGCAATAATCAGCATTAAAGCCGACCCCCCGATAAACGCGCCTTCTAATAAAGATGCGATGGGTTCTGCCTTGCCATGACCAAAGCGATGGTCTTTGTCTGCCGGTTTTTCAGCTTTTCTAACAGCAATAAAAATCATTACCGAGGTAATGGCATCTAATGCTGAATCAATTAAACTGGATAGAATCGCTACCGAGTCACTTAACGCCCAAGCCACCAGCTTAATTATAATCAACGATACAGAAACACTGATTGCTGCGTATGTCGCACGACGACGCAGTTTAGCTTTGGTTTTAAGATCAATATCTCTCATTTACGGATACAACCTTGTAGAAACCCAACGGTTTCCCTCTTTTGTGTATAATATGCGTTCATGCAGACGGTATTGCCCCTGATCCCAGAATTCTATTCTTTGCGCTGCTACTGCAAAGCCAGACCAATGTGGTGGACGAGGAATTTGGTCATCAGGGTATTTTTTCTCTAGCGTTTCCAACCGATTCTGCAAGATTTCTAAACTTCCCAACGGTCTGGATTGATCACTTGCCCAAGCTCCAAGCCGGCTTAACCGTGGCCGAGTACCAAAATAAGCATCGGCCATTTCATCTGGCACTTGCTCAACAGAGCCTTCAATTCGCACTTGTCGATCCAGACTTTTCCAGTAAAAGCTTAACGCTGCTTTCGGGCACTGTCCCAATTCTTCACCTTTACGAGATTCCAGGTTAGTATAAAATACAAATTTATCCTGCCAAATATCTTTCAATAGCACCACCCTGGACGATGGCTGGCCATCTTTTGAGACAGTGGCCAACGTCATAGCATTATAATTGTTAATTTCTCTCTTTTCTGCTTCCTGTAGCCAGGTTTCAAAAAATTTTATCGGGTCTGAAACACTTGTTAGCATTGAATTTTCACCTTTTTAAAAAAAATCACGTTGAAAGATCGAGGGATCCATCATACATATAACGTTGTTAAATACATTGAAACACTTGATATCAAGTTTTAGAAGGTGAAATCCATGAAAAAATATATCATTTACTTATCTTTGTCTCTTTTTGTCCTTGCCGGGTGTCAACAACAAGGCACAGGAAATAAACAAACTGCAGGAACTCTGCTGGGTGCCATTGGGGGTGCCGTTGCAGGAGCACAGTTTGGAAGTGGAAAAGGGCAACTTGCTGCAGTTGCTGCGGGAACATTGCTAGGAGCCTACGTGGGGAGTGAAATTGGATCTTCCCTGGATAAAGCTGACATGGCCTATGCCAATAGTACGGCTCAACGAGCGTTTGAGAATAACGCACCCAATCAAAGCGCACGCTGGCAAAATCCAGATACGGGTCACAGCGGGATTGTGACACCAACCACACAGTCCTTCCAGGTTGCGAACGGGCAATACTGCCGCCGGTATGAGCAAACTATCTTTATCGAAGGTAAAAGTGAAACAGCCTACGGTACTGCATGTCGAAATCAGTTTGGTGAATGGGAAATTCAGTAGTACCATTTAACTTATGAAAGATTTATATCAGGTCCTGGGGCTTAAAAAAGGAGCCTCCCAGGATGACATTAAATCCGCTTATCGCAAGCTGGCCAAGAAATATCACCCGGATGCCAATCAGGGCGATAAAGCCATTGAAAAGAAGTTTAAAGAAATTTCAGCGGCCTATTCTATTCTAGGGGATGCAGAAAAGCGGAAGCAATACGATACTGGCCAAATTGACTCGGAAGGGGTCAAACGCGCTGAACAGGAATTTTACCGTGCCTACAGCGATGACTCAGGCTTCCGGTCTTCCTTCAGTAACTTTGCAAATT
>JANQSM010000148.1 GCA_028284025.1 Alphaproteobacteria bacterium
CATGAGTCTGAGTAACTTCTCCAGTTCTAGGGTTCATAATATACTGGCGATCATAGAGCAAAATTGCACGCACTACCGCGCCGTTTCTTTGCATTTCGCTGATCAGCATATGCTGACGGCTCTCATCTTCCTGTAATTCATCTATCCGGTGCAAATCTCTCAACTTTGCCTGACGCAAGCCCCCCGTTATGGCAGCTTGATAAGCTGGATCCGGGTTTGCCATATCCCAGTTAAAAGACTGGCCAGCCTGATTGGCCATACGGGCCTGTTCCAAGAAACCTTTAGGTGTATATACGCCCTGTTTAGTGTTGGGATCAATGTAATCTGGTTGAAAATCGATTGCCATATGGAGGATACCCTTTTCTTCCCGGTATTAACCAATTTATTAACAAATTCTTAAATTTCACCTTATTATGCATTTTTTTCCATAATAAGTCAATATTTGTAATAATATTTCTTAACAAATCACTGGCTTTTTGCCAAATATTGCTCATATTTAAGGACATGCTTCCGATTTTGCAACAATTTCAAGCGAATCAGGCGGATGCACGTCTTGTGCTGGAATCTGATTTTAAGCCCTCTGGTGACCAGCCTCAGGCGATTTCTGACCTGACTGAAGGCCTGCAGCGCGGAGACTCTGATCAGGTTTTGTTAGGTGTAACCGGATCAGGAAAAACTTTTACCGTCGCCCACGTGATTGAGGCCGTACAGCGTCCGGCCCTTGTATTAGCCCCCAATAAAACTTTGGCAGCCCAGCTATACCAGGAAATGAAAGCGTTTTTCCCGCATAATGCCGTGGAATATTTTGTATCCTATTATGATTACTATCAGCCGGAAGCCTATGTCCCTCGTAGTGATACCTATATTGAAAAAGAATCTTCCCTGAATGAACAGATTGACCGCATGCGTCATAGTGCCACCCGCGCCCTGCTAGAGCGGCGCGATGTGATCATTGTGGCGACTGTTTCATGCATTTACGGTCTGGGAAATCCGGAAGATTATGCCCGCATGATTTTGAATCTAAAAAAAGATCAGCTCATTTCTCGTGAAGATATTCTGTCTTCCTTAATTGAATTACAATATGAACGTAATGACCTGGCTATGGTACGTGGTACTTTTCGAGCACGGGGCGATACCATTGATATATATCCCAGCCATATGGAAGATCGAGCATGGCGCATTTCATTGTTCGGTGATGAAATTGAGCAAATTGAAGAAGTTGACCCTTTAACCGGCACCAAGCATGGTACCCTGGATCAAATCCGTATTTTTGCTAATTCCCACTACATCACCACCCGCCCGACAATCACCCAGGCCGTGGATAAAATCAAAATAGAATTAAAACAACGCCTGAAAGAATTTGAAGCAGATGGCAAGCTGTTGGAAGCACAAAGACTGGAACAACGCACTACGTTTGATATTGAAATGCTGGTCGCAACAGGTATGTGCAATGGTATTGAAAACTATTCCCGCTATCTAACCGGTCGCGCACCGGGAGAACCACCGCCAACGTTGTTTGAATATATGCCGGAAGATGCGGTGCTATTTGTTGATGAAAGTCATGTTACCGTGCCGCAAGTGGGGGGTATGTTCAAAGGGGACCGCGCACGCAAAGAAACTTTGTCAGAGTATGGATTTCGGCTGCCATCATGCAAAGACAACCGGCCCCTGATGTTTGAAGAATGGGATCGCATGCGCCCACAAACCATTTATGTTTCTGCCACACCAGGTGACTGGGAATTGGAGCGCACAGGCGGCGTCTTTACTGAACAGGTTGTGCGCCCAACCGGCCTGATTGATCCGGTCTGTGAGATTCGCCCGACCCAGCATCAAGTGGATGACCTGATTGAAGAATGCAAAAAGGTAGCCGCGCGCGGGCAACGGGTTTTGGTTACGACCCTTACCAAAAAGATGGCCGAAGCGTTGAGTGAATACCTCAATGAAGCTGGATTAAAAGTAAGCTATCTACATTCAGATATTGATACTATTGAACGCATTGAGATCATCCGTGATCTTCGTCTTGGCGTGTTCGATGTATTGGTAGGGATCAACCTGCTGCGCGAAGGTTTGGATATTCCTGAATGTGCGCTGGTTGCAATTTTAGATGCGGACAAAGAAGGGTTCTTAAGATCTCGGCGTTCATTGATTCAAACCATTGGCCGCGCCGCTCGGAACGTGGATGGCAAGGCGGTTTTATATGCTGATAAAGTGACTGATTCCATGCAAGCCGCCCTGGATGAAACAGCACGCAGACGCGAAAAGCAGTTAGAATATAATCAGAAACACAACATCACACCCGCCAGTATCAAGAAGAAAATTTCCGACATTATGGAGTCGGTTTATGAGGCAGGAGATCACGTAACCTATGCCGTAGCAGAAGATGGCAGTGAATTTGAGGTTATGGATGGCAAAACCTTAAAAGATCATATTAAAAAGCTGGAGACACGCATGCACGAAGCTGCATCTAATCTGGAATTTGAAGAAGCGGCCCGCTTGCGTGATGAAATCCGCCGCCTGGAAAATACTGACCTTGGGTTAGGCTCCCCCCATCAACAGCGGAAGAAAAAGCGTAAATCTAAACGCTAGACTAATCCGATGCCATTTCCTCATCGTCATACTTGTCTTGCAAAAAGTTGATGACCTGGTCAACTTCTTCAGAAGATTGCCCCATGGATTTTAAGACAGATGCCCCTAGCTGTAGGCTTGCCTGAAAGGTGATTGGAATGGATTCGGTGGCCCCGGCATCTATCAATTCCTTGGCATGCTCGGCATCCTGGGCGCGCACAAAAATCTTCAGATGCGGAAATTCCTTGCGTAACAAGCTGACAATACGTCCGACCAAGGCGGGGCGCTCCATGGCAATGACCACGGAATGAGCATCATTGGCCCCCACCGACCGCCACACAGGAATGCGCAAGGCATCACCATAAAACACTGGCCGTTTTCGCGCACGCGCATGGGCAATCTTATTATGATCTAAATCAATTGCCACAAAGGAAGTGTTTTCTGCATCCAGTACCCGTGCAATTGTTCGTCCCACCCGGCCATAGCCTGCAATAATCACATGTCCCTTACGATCCCCAATTTCGACAGGCGGTACAGGCTCATCAGGCGCCACTTTTTCTTGTAAGCGTTCCAGCATCGGAAAGAAAATACGCAGCAAAATGGGCGTTAAAACCATTGAAATCGCCACGGCCAAAAATATATATTTTCCAACAAGCTGGCCGACAAGGTTCTCAGTAACTGCCAGTCCTAAAAGTACAAATGCAAATTCTCCCCCCTGGGAAAGAGTAATAGCGTACCGCGCCGAAGAAATTTTGCTAAACCCAAAACTGCGCCCCAGGGCAAACAAAATAATGCCTTTAACCAGGACAAGGGCCAGCACAATTCCCAGAACATAAAATACATGGTCGGCTATAATGGCCAAATCAATCTGCATTCCGACCGTCATAAAGAAAAGCCCTAACAGTAATCCACGAAATGGCTGGATGTCAGCGGCAACTTGATGTCGAAATTCTGTTTCTGCCAATAAGATACCGGCCAAAAAGGCCCCCAGCGCCATTGACAACCCAAATGTCATAGATAATCCGGCGGTCGCCAAGACCAATAATAATGAAGTCGCTGTAAACATTTCTGGATTTGCCGGTGCATCGATCAGGCGGAATAAAGGGCGAATTAATAGCCGGCCAGACAAGAAAACAATCATAATTAATAAAACACCGTTGGCAATTGCCAACGCCATAGCAGAAATAATAGGCTGACCTTCACTACCTAACAGTGGAATGATTACGATAAGCGGCACCACCGCCAGATCTTGAAATAAAACGGTAGAAAATCCTGCACGCCCGTACTGAGTGGAAAGCTCTCCTCGTTCGACCAGAGTTTGCAATACAAGAGCGGTTGAAGAAAGTGCCAAGGCACCTCCGATCACAATAGCTTGCGCAACGGATTGCAGAAAAATATAGGCAAGCACTCCGGTAACCAGGCTGGTCAAGAACACCTGCATAAATCCAAGGCCAAACACAAGACGGCGCATCACCCGCAGTCGGTCAATGGGAAGCTCCAGCCCGATGGTAAACAATAAAAACACCACCCCAAGTTCTGCTAATGTGTGGATTTCCGGGGTAAGGGCAATAATACCCAGGTTAAAAGGACCAATCAAAATACCTGCCAGCAAGTACCCCAAAATTGGGCTAAGGCGCAATGGGCGCATAAGAGTGGTCACAGCAATCGCCGCCCCAATAATGATCAGGATTTGGCTGATATCGGCAAGCTGGAGAAGATCTGCTTTCATAAATTTAGTGTGTATCGTTCTAAAAAACTTTAATTGCGCACCGAGTATGTATATAGCATGATGCAGAAAAAATAACGTATAAAACAAAAACTGGTGATAACTTTTATGTCATTTCTTTATGTACTTGCCGGACTTGTACTGCTCTACGTCGGTGGAGAATCAGTTTTAAAAGGCGCTGTGGGAACTGCCAAAAAACTAAATGTTTCCCCTTTGTTGATTGGGCTGACCATTGTTTCTATCGGCACATCCCTGCCAGAATTTTTCGTCACACTGGCTGCTGCCATGGAAGGCAGAACCGATGTCAGTATAGGAAATATTGTTGGCAGCAACATTGCCAACGTCCTGTTCATGATTGGTATCACGGGATTTTTTACCACCCTTACAATTGAGCGCGACTTCTTAAAACGTGATGGTCTGTTTTTGGTTCTAGCCACCCTCCTTTTTGCTGGCCTGGCATATATGGGAGTCATGGACAAAATCAGTGGTATTGTCATGATAGCCGCCCTGCTCTTTTTTTTAGTGCGGGCCTATTTAAGTGAACGCGCAGACCCGCTTGCAAGTGCCCTTGCTCATGAAGCAGAAGAGCTGGTACAAGATGAAAAACCGTTATGGATTTTTATGGCTCTGCTCCTGGGAGGCATTATCAGCGTCCTGATTGGCGCAGATATTTTTGTGGAAGGAGCGGTTGATATTGCCCGACTGGTAGGCGTATCCGAGGCTGTTATTGGCCTGACCTTAGTCGCTCTGGGCACATCTCTGCCAGAACTGGCAACCGTGATTCCAGCAGCGCGCAAAAAAGAAACCGACATTATTTTAGGCAATGTGATTGGGTCCAACATCTTTAATACCCTTGGAGTAGCTGGTTTGGTATCGCTGGTTACACCACTGGATGTTGATCCCAAAATTTTGACCGTTGATATTCCGATCATGGTCGGGGTAACTCTGATGCTGGTAATACGCGGGTTCTTAAACCCGGTATACACACAAACCACCAGCATGATCTTTTTTGTTGGTTACATCGTCTACATTGGCTTTCAGTTTGCAGGATAAAATTATGGCTGACCCATACAAACTTTTCATCAGAGATTTAGAAGTGATTGCCCGCATCGGGGCCTGCCCACATGAACGCGAGGCACCACAAAAAATTATTGTGAATATTGAATTAGACGTAGAGATGTTTGATCCAGCCATGCCAGACGAGCTTACCCAAGTGGTGAATTACAATGAGATCGTCGATAAGATCCTGGCACGCGCCAAGGAAGACCATATTAATTTACTGGAATTGTACGCGGAAGAAATCATGGGATACTGCTTTTTTGATAAACGTATCCTCCACGCCACGGTCAAGATTGATAAACCAGAAGCTTATACATATATGGGGACACCGGGGATTTCTTTATCTCGCGGCCGGGAACAGGATTCTTCATGACATACACAAGCATGGCAAGGCCTTGAAATATTTAAAATTTGTGACAGAACCTGCATAAAAAGTTATGCACAGGCTTAATAACTGGATACAGCTCCCCTATTCTAATGGGAACAAAATTAACCAAATTTGAATAATAATATTTCAATACGCCCCAAACCCTTACAAACAGTGGCTTTTGCGACTGTGCTTATTTTTTAAGCAATTGGGTGAAACTATACAGATGGCAAGCGATCGACGCGACATGATCCATTTTTTGCACATAGTTACCCACAGATTTGGTGGATAGAAATACACTCTAAAGCAGCTTATATTAAACAATAAACACCTAAAACTTTAACGACAGTTTTGCATACACTATGGCTTCTCTTACCGACACACCCTTAGATGACGGTGTTCGCACCATTAAAAAGGCATTAAAGACTATGCCGCTAACGCCAGGTGTTTATCGCATGCTAGATGAAACTGGAACAGCGCTTTATGTCGGCAAGGCGAAAAATCTAAAAAAGCGGGTGACCAGCTATACCCGCCCTCTGGTTTTACCTCGACGGCTTCAGCGTATGATTGCTGAAACCCGTGCAATGGAAATTGTCACCACCCACACGGAAGTGGAAGCCCTTTTGCTAGAGAGTAATCTGATCAAAAAGCTGGAACCTAAGTACAACATCTTGCTGCGTGACGACAAAAGTTATTCTTATATCCTGCTGACAGCAGATCACACTTTTCCGCAAATTAAAAAACACCGTGGAGCACAAAAAAGAAAAGGACAATACTTTGGCCCGTTTGCATCAGCGGATGCCGTCAAACGAACCATCATTGATTTGCAAAAAGCTTTTTTACTGCGCAATTGTTCCGACAGTTACTTCGCCAACCGCGATCGTCCCTGCCTGCAGTACCATATCAAGCAGTGTTCTGCTCCTTGTGTGGGAAATATCAATGAAAAGGATTATGACCAACTGGTGGAAAGTGCCGTTGAATTTTTACAAGGAAAATCTACTTCGGTGCAGCAAGATCTAGCCAAGAAAATGCAAATTGCCAGTGATAGTCTGGAATTTGAACTGGCCGCGCAATATCGAAACCGGCTGCGCGCCTTAAGCCAGATTCAATCTCAGCAAGCGATTAACGTAAACGGCATGGAAGAACACGACGTGATGGCAGTTGTCAGTGCTGGTGGGCAAGTGTGTATCCAGCATTTTGTTTTTCGCCATAACCATTTGTTTGGGACCCAGGCATACTTCCCGCGACACACAAAAGATGATTCCGTGGATGAAGTTTTTACTGCTTTTCTGGCACAATTTTATGTTGGCCGCTTTATCCCAAAATATATTCTGACCAATCAGAAGCCGGACCTACAATCGGTTTTAGAAGATGCCTTTAGTCACGAGAAAGGCAGTAAAGTTAAAATTTTATCACCCAGCCGCGGAAAATTTAAGCCGGTACTGGATCACGCAAAAACCAACGCCAAACAAGCTTTGATGCGCCACCAGTCTGTGACCGAAACCAACCGCAAGATTTTAGGCCGACTACAAGAAGTATTCACACTCACGGATCTTCCTCAGCGTATTGAAGTTTATGACAATTCGCACATTTCCGGCAGCAACCCCGTGGGAGTGATGGTGGTGGCAACCCCTGAAGGTTTTGACAAAAAATCTTATCGAAAATTCAACATCAAAGATAAAACCATTCAAGCAGGCGATGACTACGCCATGATGCGTGAAGTTTTGCTGCGCAGACTGAAAAAATCTGCACAGAAAGATAAAAAGTTTACTGCGCTGCCTGATCTAATTCTGGTAGATGGCGGTAAAGGCCAATTGAGTGCGGCCACGGATATTCTCCAGGAGCTAAACCTTGATATCCCAATCGCAGCTATTGCCAAGGGGCCGGACAGAAATGCCGGGCGTGAAACATTTTATTTTCAAAACCAGGCCCCTTTAAATCTCCCTGAAAATGATACTCTGCTGTTTTATATTCAGCGTTTGCGGGATGAAGCCCATCGCTTTGCTATTGGATCTCACAAATCCCGGCGGAAAAAAGAAATGGTAAAATCCTTACTGGATGACGTACCGGGAATCGGTCCGAAACGCAAGAAAACCCTGTTGCATCACTTTGGATCCGCCAAAGAAGTGGCCCGTGCCGGGGTTCAAGATTTAATGATGGTGGAAGGAATCAGTAAATCTGTTGCAGAAAGTATTTATTATCACTTCCACAATCAGTAAGATGAACCCATGACACTTGCAACGTATCTCACTGTTTTACGGATTCTGCTTGTCTTGCCTTTGATCGGCGTGTTTTTTATAGCCCCCCAACAGGCCGGAATCTATGCGTTGGCAATTTTTATCATTGCCTCCCTTACAGATTTTCTAGATGGCTTTTTGGCACGTCAGTTAAACCAGGTAACAGACTTAGGCCGTTTTCTTGACCCTATTGCTGACAAACTTTTGGTTGCAGCCACCTTGATGATGCTGATTTATACCCAAACGCTTGATACACCCCTTACCATTTTTTGTGCCTATTTGATTATCGCGCGGGAAATCTTTATTTCTGGCTTGCGTGAATACAGTTCCCCTTACAACATTGTAATTCACGTAACGTTCCTGGCTAAAGCCAAAACCACCGTACAGATGCTGGCTCTGATAGCCTTGCTGGCAAGCCTTGCCGTCCAACAAGAAATACTGTTTACATTTGGCCAGTATTCTTTGGTTCTTGCTGCCGGCCTAACGTTGATCACGGCAGCAGATTATTTTGTTAAAACCCTGAAACAGATGAAAAAAATAAAATGAGTTTAACCCCCCATATTTTAGTTGTTGATGATGATGAACGCCTGCGCAAGCTGTTGGATAGATACCTTTCCGATAAAGGTTTTGAAGTCACGGTTGCAGAAGATGCTGCCCAAGCGCTGGAGCAAATGCAAATTTTGGTTTTTGACGCACTTATTCTGGATGTGATGATGCCTGGCATGAAGGGAACAGATTTATCCGAAGCTTTAAAAAGCAAAAATCCCAATCTGCCCATCCTTTTGCTGACAGCGATGAGCGAACCTGATGACCGGATCTCTGGTCTGCAAACCGGAGCCGATGATTATCTGACCAAGCCGTTTGAACCGGAAGAATTGATTTTACGTCTTAAAAACATTATCGGGCGTAAACAACCAGCAAAACACCATGCCAGCACCATCAATTTTGGACCAAATCGCTTTGATCTGAATCGCCAGACTTTAACGCAAAATGACAAGGCCGTGCAGCTTTCCACGGCTGAAGCCCGGCTGCTTAAAACCCTGGCAGAAAAAAACAGTGAGCCAATTTCCCGACAGGATTTACAGGACATGTGTGAGATCAGCGGTAATTTACGCACTGTAGATGTTCAAATTACCCGTCTACGCAAAAAAATTGAAACTGATGCCAAGCACCCCCGCTATTTACAAACTGTTCGCGGCAAGGGTTATGTGCTATATTTGGACTAACAAGGGGTAAGGGCATTTGATTCTTAAAAAAATTCTTCCAACATCTCTGTTTGGCCGCTTTCTGCTGATCATTATCACGCCGGTGGTATTGCTGCAGGTTATCAGTGTCTATCTTTTCTATGAACGGCACTGGGACCGTGTTACCAGGCGTTTGGCCTCTACAGTGGCAGGAGATATTGCCCTGATTGTCGATCTGATTGAACAGGAATACACTCCGTTGGATAAAATCAGAACCTGGGCCTGGGCCAACCTGGAACTAACGATCAATTATCAACCTGATGATCAGTTCAACTGGCTTTACAAAAATGTAACATCGGATGAAATTGTCTATTACCTAAGCAGTGAGATTGAGAATGTGGTTGGCAAACGCCACACTATCACGCGCAACCACAAGCTGGAAAAAATTCGCATTACAGTAGAGATGAAAGAAGGTGTTTTATACATCGATACTACAGAAAAAAGAGTGTTTTCTTCCACCACGTACATCTTTGTGATGTGGGTGATTGGAATGACCATTCTTTTGTATGGTATTGCAGTACTGTTTATGCGCAACCAAATCCGCCCGATTAAAAAATTAAGTATTGCCGCCGATGCTCTAGGGAAAGGTCAAGATATTGCTGATCTTAAACCCCATGGGGCGCAAGAAGTGCGCCAAGCCATGTTGGCATTTCGGCGCATGCGTGACCGT
>JANQSM010000149.1 GCA_028284025.1 Alphaproteobacteria bacterium
GCTTATTACGCCGACCAGAAGCCCGAAAAATTCTGCTTGCTATTTCCGATGGTGCACCAGTGGATGATTCTACTCTCTCGGTCAATCCAGGGCATTATCTTGAAACTAACCTTCGGACTATTATTGAAAAAATTGAAGCCCGATCTCCGGTCGAATTGTTGGCGATTGGAATTGGGCATGATGTGACCAAATATTATCACAATGCGGTTACCCTTATGGATGTCAGTGAGATCGGAGAAGTGATGATGCACAAACTTTGGGAGTTATTTTAAAAACAGATTCCTTTCCTTTTTTCTCTGTGTTAATAATGAGGCTGTATGACTGAAACCAAAGTATTTAATATTATCCCAGGACGTTGCCCGGCTCTGTGTGCCCTGACCCCGGATGGAGAGTTATCAAAGGCTGAACTCTTTCTATTGAAGTCTATCCGCACCGCCGCTTCTAAACCATGTGAGGATGAACTGGGATCTGCCCTTTATACCCTGATTCATTTCATTGATCGAAATGCTTCTAAAAAACTACACATTGTTGACTCTGACAGTGCCAGTGAGATGACCGATGATGAAAAACTGTTATTTGATATCATTGGTGGATGCCAGTGTGGATTTGGCTGCTACTGTAAAGCCTTGCTTAAATTATTTGTACAGGAAAACAACCTGAACAAAGCCCGCTTTTTAAGCGCTGAGGTTTCTAATATTCTGTCCCGCCAGGATTTGCATGTACGCCACCGCTTGTGTAGTTCAGCTTGCAGTAAACTGCAATGGTTAGGAGAATTTCACCCGAACAATACTCCGACTGTCCGTCACTAAGCCGCTTTTGAGATTTCGTTATTTTCAAAGTTACGGCGGAAGGTTTCAAAGCGATCTTCATCAATAGCTTTGCGAATATCAGCGAACAAACGATTCATGAATGCAATGTTATGAATTGCTAAAATTTGCATCCCCAACATTTCTTTTGCTTTTAAAAGGTGATGGATATACCCACGAGAAAAGTGCATGACTTCAGATTCAATATCTTCCGACAACGGTGTGTCATCTTCCTTGAAGCGTGCGTTCATCAAGTTGATCCGATTGTTTTCTTCAGCATACAACAACGCAACCCCATGCCGTGCAATACGGGTAGGCTCTACGCAATCAAACGTGTCAGTTCCCTGGGCAATGCCTTCAAACACATCATCAATACCCCCAATCCCCAGTAAGTGAATCGGACGAGACCGATCAAGCACTTCCAGGCTGGCTTCCACCGTTTCATACATTTGCATTTTGGACGTCCCTAAAGACCCTCCAATGGCATGGCCAAAGAATGGTAGATCATTCAAGACATAGGCACATTCCTGGCGTAAATCATGGAATACGCCACCTTGGGAAATACCATAAACCGCCTGTTTGCCATTATGATGCGCTTCAAACTGTTTCAGGCACCGCTTGCCCCAGCGCATAGACATTCGCATTGAATTGGCTGTATAGTCTCTACCTTCATGGAAAGGCGTACATTCATCCAGCACCACAACAAAATCTGGCCCCAGCTTGCGCTGAATCTCGATAGCTTTTTCTGGGGTTAGGTGAAACAGATCTCCATTCGTATAGGCGCGAAAAACAGCCCCCTCCTCATCAATCTTCATCATACTTTTTTTGCGATTCTGATTATAAAGCTGGCCTTTGATTTCACCTACAACCGTTCCCCCATGCCCCAGGGAAAAAATCTGGAACCCACCAGAATCAGTCAACATCGGACCATCCCAGCCCATCATTTTGTGAAGGCCACCCAGCTTCTCTACGGTATCCGCACCTGGTTGCAGCATTAAATGGTATGTATTGGCCAAGATAATCTGGGTACCCGCATCTTTTACCTGCCGTGGGGTGGCAACCTTAATCGCCGCCTTCGTTCCACAAAAAATAAAGGCGGGTGTTTGTACCGTACCATGAGGTGTCGCCAGCTCTCCACGCCGGGCGCGTGACTTTTGAGATTGTTTAGTAACGGTGAAAGAAAAACCGGGATAGGTAATTTGCATAAAAACCCTCTCCCTTACAGGCAGCCTGTTAAGCTGCCTTAGCGGTCGCTTGCATCTTTGGGGCGTTTTTAGCCTTCATTAAACGACGTTTGATTTTCAAGGCTTCTGACTGAAGCTTGGAATTTGGGGTATTCATCAAAAATGCATCTAATCCGCCTGCTTTTTCAACGGTACGAATTCCAGAAGCCGTTACACGCATACGGATGGGCCCTAATACATCGCTTAAAAGAGAAACGTTCTGCAAATTAGGGAGAAACCGCTTTTTGGTTTTGTTATTGGCATGGCTGACATTATTGCCCACTAACACGCCTTTACCGGTAATCATACATTTTTTAGACATTATACAAACCCTTGCTTTTTTGTGCCTCAAGAGAAAATTTCGTACTTGCGTATACCTTTTAACTTATTTATGCTACTATAAGTTTAATTGAGTGACCCACAAGAACTGGGTTTTTAATGCAAAATCTTTATCAGGTCAAGACTTAATTCAAGAAAAATCAATGAAAAAAGAGGCTTCCTTGCACAAAAATTCCGCCCTCCAGCAACCCCGGCACCGCCGCAATATTAATATTAACGGCAAACGGACTTGCATCAGCTTAGAAGAAAGTCTATGGCATTTTCTGGAGGAAGCGGCAGAAAAAGAGAATATGACAATCTCTGCTTTATGTTCCAAGGTTGCAGAGCGAACAAGCAATTCATCCCTAACATCTAATATCAGGGTGTTTTTACTAGCCTATTACAAGGTCCTTTCCTTGCAAAAACAAGATGATTTTTCCGATGGGAAAATTACTGCTCCCCCACAGCATAAGACGAACAGTGCTTTTGCTTCAGCATTTGAAAGCATTAATTAAAAGCTAGGTTGCTTCACTTAACCGCGGTTCCCCGAACAGGAACCCTTGACCATAATCTATACCGTAATCCAGTAAATTGACCAGAACCTGGTCGTCTTCTACTTTTTCAATAATCAGATTAATTTTGTTACGGTCCATTTCTTTTTTCATTTTCAGAAGATCAATTGCCGGATTCTTCTCATCCACATATTCAA
The DNA here is from genome assembly GCA_028284025.1 of Alphaproteobacteria bacterium. GTDB lineage: Bacteria > Pseudomonadota > Alphaproteobacteria > JANQSM01 > JANQSM01 > JANQSM01. The sequence goes on from JANQSM010000149.1 coordinate 3,057, forward strand.
GCAGTTTACTCGCTTCAATCTTAATAAAATCAACACCTAAGGATTTTAATCGCCGCATATCAAAGTTTATTGTTGTTACCTGTTGTAAGCACAATCGACACCCAAGCTTTACCAACCGCCGCAATAATTCATCCTGCTGTTTATCTTTGTTATCAATATCAGCTTGCGCAACCTCAAACACCAGATTACGCGTAAGCGTGCGGTTATCTTCCAGAAAGTCCAGGAAGTCTCCGAAAAAATGAGAATCTACCAAGGTATGACGCGATAAATTACAGAAAAATCCGCGACTCTCTTCGCTGTTCTGGGTTTTCCGAATCAACTGGATACAGCGGAACAATAACATGTTATCAATTGCAGCAATCAAGCCAGTGGATTCAGCAATATCGACATAATATTCGGGTAAAATAATCTCCCCTGCCTTGTTGCGAATGCGCGAATAGCATTCAAAAAAACGGGGTTTGCGCTGCGGCAATGTAACGATGGGTTGTAAATAAAGGTCCACCCGGTCACAACGCAAGCCATCACGCACCATATCCAGTAATTCCTGATCACTACCAGGCCGTTTGGCGATTTTGGCAGGCTTCTTAATGGCTTTCTTGCGCTTTCCATCACTCTCAGATAATTGTGAAACCAGGCTTTGCAGAACACGTACCTCTGTGCGCATAGCTTCAATTTCTTGGCGGGATGGGTTGTCTTGGGAAATGTAGTGCTGAATAGTATTAATAATTTCCTGGTTACTCTCTATGGAAGAATTAATCTCACTCACAATCGTAGCCAGAGCTTCAAAACCCAATTCCATTCTACGAGAGTTAATATGGCGTACAAATACTTCATGGGCTAATCCGGCCAACACAAAAAACAAAAGACCGGCGACAGCTGCTTCATTGGCTGGCATATCAAGAACACCAGGCCCAAAGAATGTCAGAGCAAGTGCAGCCACCAAATAACACAGAAAAATAATCAGATGTCTCATCGCCCTACTTTAGCCAACTGCGAAATTGCAAACAAGAACTGCTTTAATTTGCCTGGCTCTTCTTTTTGACGTTATCCCCACTTTTGGACTGTACCAAATGTTCTACAATCTCGCGTACCAGCTCTGGCCCTTTGTAAACAAGCCCCGTGTAAAGCTGAACCAAACTGGCACCCGCATCAAGACGTGCCTTTGCATCCCGGCCAGAAGTAATTCCCCCGACACCAATCAGGGGAACTTGCCCTTTTAATTCCTTTGCAAATTGCTCCAGAGTATCCTGGGCAAGTGATCTCAAAGGCACACCGCTCAACCCCCCTGTTTCATTTTTGTGTGACGATAAAAGACTTTCAGGCCGCTTGATCGTCGTGTTAGTCAAAATCAGGCCGTCCACCGATAAATCCTGTGCAGCTTTAGCTAACATTTCTATTTCTTTGGATGTTAAATCTGGCGCCAGCTTGAAAAAAACCGGTGTTTTGCTGTTCATTTGTGCCCGTTTGTTCAAAACAGCCCTAATCAAGCCCTTAAAATGGTCTTCATGCTGTAAATCACGCAACCCCACTGTATTAGGAGAAGAAATGTTTACGGTCAAATAATCCGCATACGCCGCAAAGGTCGCTACGCCAAATACATAATCCTGAGTTTTATCTTCACTATCCTTGTTAGCCCCAACATTAATGCCCAAAGGAATGTGCATCTTATGTTGATCCCGCAGCCAGCCTACTCTTTGAAGCATATAATCTGCCCCACGATTATTAAATCCAAGGCGATTGATAACCGCCTGATCTTCCGGCAAGCGAAACATGCGGGGTTTAGGGTTTCCTGCCTGAGGGCGGGGAGTAACAGTGCCGACTTCCACAAACCCAAAGCCAAAATTCTGCATAATGTGGGGAATTTCAGCATTCTTATCAAACCCTGCTGCCAACCCCACCGGATTACGGCACTCTAAATGCGCTATTTTCACCGGTATTTCGCCAACATGCGTCTCTGGCAGCAGACACCCTGCCTTTTGTAATGAAATCAGGGTAAGATCATGGGCCTTTTCAGCAGGCAATGTTCGGGCAAGGCGGGTTAAAAAAGTATACATCCCACTTATTCTTGATATTTCATTGCAAAATGCAAACCAAAATTCCCCCGTATGTGTGCATTTCGCATTTTGCAGTTGCGGCCCATTATGGTTACCAAATTCTATAGAACATAACGCATTGTTTTTAATGTGAAATTCAAACACAGCATGCCCCCGTATACGCCGTTTTCAGCTTGGCACCGCATTTGCTCTTTACCGAGGAAATAACAAACAGAAAGGAAGGGGGCGCAATGTTAATGACTGATAAAAAAATACCAAAACTATCGCCACTTGAATACGCACTAACCGTCGTTGAAACCGTTGACAAATTTGGCGTGGATCATTTCCCTGAGGAACCAACGGATGAAATTATCCAGGCAATTGTCACAAAAATGGATATCGACGAAGAAAAAGCCAAAGAGCTTTATACAGGTCTGTACCAGATCATCTTTGAGGAAGGCTTATTTGAGTAAAAATCAGGATGCCATTTGTTCCGGAGGGTCAATCCCAAGTTGCTGCAACAAGTTAGCACACTCGCTTTTAAGCTTCTGAACAAATTCCTGATTTTTCCCCTCAAACCGGGCAGAAAGTACGCTTTGAGTATTGGATGCCCGCAACAACCACCAGCCTTCCTCATACGAAACCCGCACGCCATCAATCTTGGAAATATCAGCTGCTGATGTTTGCAACTTCTGTGAAATCTCTTCAATAATCTTGAATTTTCTATCCTCATCACACGGGAAGCGAATTTCCGGGGTATTAACCATCTGTGGTAAACTATCGCGCATCTGGGCCAGGTTCTGGCTGGATTCAGATAGAATTTTTAATAACCGAACAGCGGCATACAAAGCGTCATCAAACCCGTAGTATGAATCAGCAAAGAAGATATGACCGCTCATTTCCCCCGCAAGCGGCGCATTATGTTCTTTCATTTTTGCTTTGATCAAGGAATGACCAGACCGGGCCATCACCGGTTTGCCGCCTAACTGATCAATTTCATTAAAAAGCACCTGACTTGACTTAATATCTGCAATTACAGGGCTGCCCGGATTTTTACTTAAAACATCCCGTGCGTAAATTGCCATTAACTGATCGCCCCACACCATACGGCCCTTGTTATCAATAACCCCGATGCGATCTCCGTCTCCATCAAAGCCAATTCCCAAGTCACAACCGTTTTCCAGCACCAACTTTTTTAGATCCTCAAGATTTTCTTCTACGGTTGGGTCAGGGTGATGGTTGGGAAACGTACCATCAATTTCTGCATACAAATGCATATGATTTCCAGGCAGTTTTTGAATTAACCGGGTAACGTAATCCCCCGTTGATCCATTACCTGTATCCCAAGCTACTTTGAGGGGTTTAGCCCGTCCCAAGTCCTGCAATAGCCGGGTGAGATAAGACTCCACAATATCTAGAAAAGCAGCATTACTTTGATCAGATATGGCAGGCAAGTCCATCTGCTTTGCCCGCTGGCCCAAATCTTGTACATAAGAACCATGTAGCGTATCCCGCCCAATCATCATTTTAAAGCCATTATAATCCTTGGGATTATGGGACCCTGTAATAGCCACTCCGCCATCAAATTCATGCTCAAAAACGGTATAGTAAACTACTGGGCTGGGACACAGACCAATGTGCGTGACATCAACCCCGCCTGCCTCAAACCCTTTGGTCAAGAAATCACATAAAACCGGAGAAGATTCCCTGCCATCGTACCCAATGACTGCTTTTGAACCGCCCTTTTCCTTGATAATTTGGGCAAGCACCCCACCCAGAACAAAGGCATCCTGATCAAACAAAGTTTCACCGTAAATACCACGAATATCGTATTCACGTAAAATAGTTGGATCAAATGTATGTGCCATAAGTTATGCCATTTTTCGTAAAAGGTCTGAGGCAGAATCAGATAATTTTCCAATACAATGGTAGTCAAAACCGCTTTCTGTCATCTGATTTGCATCCAGTAAATTTCGTAAATCAATCACTACTGGCAAGGTCATCTTGTCTTTTAATGATTTCCAGTTTGCTTGTTGAAATTCTTTCCACTCCGTCAAAATGATAACGGCATCCGCCTTCGTAATACAATCTTCTACGGAACTGGCGTATTCAATATCCAAATTCATGTGCTTAAATTCTTCCATACCCTGGGGGTCATAAACACGCACCTGTGCTCCTGCCTTTAAAAGTTCCGGCACGATTGTCTGGCTGATACTTTCCCGGACATCATCTGTATTTGCTTTAAATGTAAGCCCCAAGACAGCGATATTCTTGCCATTTACATTGCCCTTACATACAGAAATAATTTTGTGCAGCATTTCCATACGCCGGTTCATGTTAGAAACCACTACCGATTTCACGATACTGACAGGGGCATCATATTCATTTGCAATGTGGATCAGGGCTTCAGTGTCCTTAGGAAAGCAGGACCCCCCAAACCCTGGTCCAGCTTTCAAAAAAGCCTGGCCAATACGATTGTCTGTCCCAATGCCTTTTGATAATTCTTCGACATTGGCCCCCACTGCTTCACATAGATTAGCCATCTCATTGATAAATCCAATCTTGGTTGCCAGAAAAGCATTGGCAGCGTATTTAATTAATTCTGATGTTTCAGGTGTCGTTTCAAGGTAAGTAACGCCCCGATCAATCAAAGGTTTATAAACTTGCTGCATCACGGCTTTAGCCTTGTCATCAGATAGCCCGACAACAATCCGGTCCGGCTTCATAAAGTCATTAATCGCCTGGCCTTCGCGTAAAAATTCGGGGTTTGAAACAACGCTAAATTGTGCTTGCGAGTTAGTTGATTGAATAATCTCTGCAACCATCTGAGCTGTCCCTACAGGGACAGTCGATTTATTGATCACTACTGTGTAATCCTGCATAGCATTGGCTATTTCCTCAGCCGCGCTACGAACGTACTTTAAGTCCGCCGCAGCATAATCCCCATCTTTAGTCTCCAAAGGAGGTGTCCCCACCCCAATAAACACCGCCTGCGCAGCTGAAACTGCCTGGTCTAGATCTGTTGTGAACTGAAGCCTGCCCGCTTTTGTATTTCGGGAAACAAGTTCTTCTAACCCTTCCTCATAAATGGGCATGATGCCTGCATTTAGCTTTTCAATTTTTTCAGGAATTTTATCAACACAGATTACATCGTGACCTGAATCTGCCAGACATGCTCCTGTAACCAGACCCACATACCCCGCTCCGATCACAGCAATCTTCATCTAAGCGGCTTGCCTTTTAACTTGTGCATTATAGGTTTCAAGAATACGAACCATGTCTTCGCGCAGATCTTCGCGCGTCAAGGCATAGGCTATGTTTGCCTCCAAAAAGCCAGGCTTACCGCCACAGTCATATCGTACACCTTCATACTTAAACGCATATACGGGACGTTTACCGATCTCATTGGCAATAGCATCGGTTAACTGGATTTCCCCTCCTGCACCACGTAACCCCTGATCCAGGTAATCGAATACATCTGCATGTAGAATGTACCGGCCTGTCACTGCCAGATTTGATGGAGCCTCTTCCGGAGAAGGTTTTTCAACCATTCCTTTAAGACGGAAAATATCCCCCATTTTTTCTTCCACATCTACAATCCCGTATTTCGAGGAATTTTCCACGGGGATTTCTTCTACTGAGATAATATTTCCCGGGTGTTTTTCATGAGCATCCACCATTTGTTTAATGCAGGGTTGCTCTCCTAATACAAGAACGTCAGACAACATCACGGCGAAAGGTTCATCTGGATCAATCAATTTACGTGCACACCATACGGCATGCCCAAGTCCTAATTGTTCATGTTGCCGCACAAATGTAAATTGTTCCGGTCGGGGCATTTCTTTTAATGCATCCAAAGCATGGGATTTATTGCTTTTCTTAAGCATATATTCTAATTCCAGATTAGAATCAAAATAATCCTCAATTGCCGTTTTCCCTTTACCGGTAATAAAAATAAATTCCTCAATCCCCGCCTTGGCAGCTTCTTCCACCGCATAGTGGATCAAAGGCTTATCTACGACAGTAAGCATTTCCTTCGGCATTGATTTTGTCGCAGGCAAGAATCGCGTACCAAGCCCTGCAACAGGGAAAATGGCTTTTTTAATTTTCTTAGACATACCGTGGGTTTTGCCAGAAAAAGCGTCGCGTGGCAAGAATAAAAAAGAGGGAGCTAAAAAGCCCCCTCTTAAGGTTATACTTTACGAAAAACTTATTTTTACTGGAACAAAGACAATAGATTCTGAGGAATCTGATTGGCCTGTGCCAAAGTAGAAATTCCAGACTGAAGCAGAATCTGCTGAGATGTGAACTTCGTGATTTCAGAAGCAACATCTGAGTCAAGATACGAAGATTTCGCAGCTTCAGT
>JANQSM010000156.1 GCA_028284025.1 Alphaproteobacteria bacterium
TCGGTCAAATTACCGTCAATCAGGCTTTGCAATAGGGGGAAAACTGTCGCTAAACCAAAGATTTCCAGAACCGTTGCACATAAAAGCATTACCAGCACGATAACACAGTACACGGGGTGAGATTTCAGGATCTGATAGGTGAATTGATTAAATGTCATTGCACTTTATGTTAAATTTGTTCATCTTCTTGCTATCATGTTATTTAATTCATATCCATTTATTTTCGTATTTTTGCCGTTGGTTTTCTTGTGTTGCTATACTTTGGCTCAAAAAGGGGAGGATAAATGGATCTCTTATGCGCTGATTGCAGCGTCTCTATTTTTCTATGGATGGTGGAAAGCAGAATATATCCTGCTGATTTTAATTTCTGTAACTGCAAATTACTGGATCTCTGAAAAAATAAGGCATGGGCAAAATGCCCGACAATTTATGTGGGCAGGAATTGTTTTCAATCTGGGCCTGATCTGTTATTTCAAATACACCTTTTTCTTTGTGGAAAATGTAAATTACCTCGCAGGCACAGGTTTGGTTATTGGTCAAATTATTTTGCCCCTGGGAATTTCCTTTTTCACTTTTCAGCAGATTGAATACCTGGTGGATACATTTAAGGGCAACACTAAAAAATCAAAGTTTTCTGACTATTTATTATTTGTCACATTTTTTCCGCAGCTTATTGCTGGACCGATTGTGAAGCATAATGAAGTCTTGCCTCAGATAAAGAGCCTTTCTAAAAAATGCTTTAGTTCTGAAAATATTGCCCATGGTCTTGGATTTTTTATTATTGGTCTTTTTAAAAAGGTAGTGATTGCAGATAGCATTGCTCACTACGCTACGCCAGTATTCCAGGCTGCGGCAATGGGGGAAACCATTAGTTTTGCTGAATCCTGGATTGCCTGTTTTGCTTATACATTCCAATTGTATTTTGATTTTTCCGGCTATTGCGATATGGCAATTGGGTTAGGGCTGCTGTTCGGGATTCGGTTGCCAATCAATTTTAATTCGCCGTACAAGTCGGTTAGTATCATTGATTTCTGGCGGCGCTGGCATATCACTTTATCTCGCTTTTTGCGGGAATATCTCTATATCCCTCTTGGCGGGAATCGAACTGGAAAATACAGACAACTTTTGAATCTTGGCATTACCATGTTCCTGGGAGGTTTATGGCATGGCGCAGGTTGGACGTTTATTATATGGGGAATGCTGCATGGGGCATTCTTAATTGTTACCCATACCTTGTTAAAGGTAACATCCGTACGGCTACCTAGAAGTCTTGGCGTGTTTATAACATTTTTTGTTGTAGCGCTGTTTTGGGTGATGTTCCGTGCAGAAAACATTGATGCAGCATTGACGCTTTATCAAGCAATGTTTAGCTTTTCAGGATTTGATTTAAACCATATCCAGCCAGGTTTATACGGGTTTAGCATGTTGGCAGCTTTATTTTTTATTATTTGGCTTTTGCCGAACTCAAATGAAATCATGTCTTATTGTCCTTATGGTGAGAAAATAGAACCTAAACCAATATCCTGGCGACCTGACTTGTATTGGGCGGTCGCATTATCCTGTCTGGCTGTGCTGTCTATTATCAGTCTTAGACAAGTGAGTGAATTTTTATATTTTCAGTTTTGATCATGATGTACAAAAAATATTTACAATGGCTGCTTTTGTTTACTGTTCTGGGATGTGCAGTTGTTATGGTATTTAACTATACGGCAGACCCTTTTCGATATTACACTAGTAAACCTGTCAGTTTGGAAGACCATCTTTACCGGCGATATAAAATGCCGGGGGTTGTCAGAAATATTGAATTTGATGGTGTGATCATCGGCTCATCTTACTCGCAATGGATTGACCCAAATGTAACAGCGCGCAATCTTGGCGGAACGTGGGTAAATCTATCTTTGCAGGGATCTACACTTTATGAGCAATATCTCATTTTGCACAAAGCTTTGAGGACAGGGAAGGTCAGAAAAATATTTTGGGAGATGCGTTTAGATGCTTTTCTATCTGCAAGAGAGCAGACAGCAATTCCGGCGCAGACATTTCCCTATTATTTTTATGAATCGACGATTTTGACGCCATTTGAATATTTACTTTCTATTGATGTGCTTAAGCGGTCAGCGAAAAAAGTACTAAACTTTTCTGAAGCTAAAACACTTTATGAACCAGACAAGTATAATGCTGGAAGAGTGCGGGAAGATTATTGTCGCCAGGTAAACGAAGGTCCTGCTGATATTGAATACAGTTATGAAACATTAGTGCAAAATTATTTTTTTAATATTCAAAGTTTAGTAAGCCGTTATCCTGATACTGAATTCATACTTTATTTTCCTCCTCACTCCAATTTGTACTTTGAATTTTACCAGCAATACCTCCCAACTAAATTCAAAGCGTCGTTGGACCTAAGAAGGCTTCTTTATTCAAAGGTTTTAGATTATGACAACGTGGCCCTGCATGATTTTCAAGCTATTGAAAACATGGCGGAGGATTTAAATAACTTTCGCGATTTATCTCATTATAATAAACCAACAATAGAGCGGATTTTATTGCACACAGCCTTTGAGGGATTCCGTGTGACCTTTGAAAGTAAAGATATTTTGCAAACACGGTTTGAAAATCTTATTTATAAGATGGTTACTATACCTGCGTGCGAGAACTAAAGATCAAATTTTTCCAGTCGCTTGATTTCAAAAAATCGTCCTAGATCATAACATACCGGTGCAGATTCTATTTCCTGGTGAAGTTCAAAAATTAAAACTTTTGCTAAAGGGCCTGCACAAATAACAAGGCAGCTATTTTCACGATTGAGCTTATTTTTCTTTATGATCTTAAGGGTATCATTTTTTAATTTATCATAGGATCGGAAGGCATTGCGCCCAGGTACTTTTAGAAAGAAAACATTTTTATTTTTGAACTCCTCTGCTACCCATTTTTTACTGTGAAGCAAAATGACATTTTTCTCATCTTTCCATAGCTGCTCCATGTTCAGATTCTCCCGAAGGGCTTCACGTGGCACCATGGAATCCCCTAACAAAGGTTGCTTTTTAATAATCTTCTTAAGCAAAGCCCAACTTTCAGACCAAATAAAAAGCTCATTAAATGTTTGGTAGAAAGTATAATTTTCCTGACGGGCCTTTTGGTGTAAACAAGGTGCGAAAAGGGATTTTATACTTTCAAACGGAATACAAAAAAGAATGTCTTCAGATTTATGGTTTTCAAAGAAAACCAAAAGGGATTTGATCTTTTCTCTTAATTTCATGGATGATTCCTGAATCGTCCGGCCATTCTTAGGATTTACATGTCGGTTTTTTGTACCGACGTTCATGCCGTGAAAAATTTTGGTTTCTCCATCCCCCCAGCGGATGAAACTAAGTCTGTTCTTTTTGATGTGGTTCAGAAAAGCCTGACCAGTATAGCACTTTGTCTCAGGGAGCTTTGTGATATACGCCCCTATCATTAAGGCAGCAATTTTAATTCTGTTAGCCCCGGCTTTGATAAAAACATGTGGGTACCGAATGCGTCGATAAATAGCCGGAAACAGGCGTTTATGGAAAGGTTGAGACATAAAAAAACCTTGCAACAATGTCCTAAAAATGGTCTATAAATCCAATGACTGAAGCCGCATTAAAGAAAACAGCTTTTGCATCATCTACGTCTTTTGAAACAAAATACGGGCAAAAGATCAATTTAATTCCTGAGGTGGAGGGTATTTTATACCCTAATACACAAAAGGGTACAGACTTTTATGAACAAATGTTGGGCTTTGAAAGTTATGCCTATGAGATGGAAGATAATATCGGGCGCAAAATTGAGATTCAAAGCATTGTCAATGATTTGATCACTTTCGCCCAGCTTATTGATTTCATGCAGGAAATTGAGGCTATTCCACCGGGTGGCTTTCGCAAAGCTTTGGATATCGCCGGTGCCGAAGGGGTGCACGCAGCTTTCTTTCGGGGGTTATATGCCGAACAATGCGATGTCGCAGACTTACTGGATGGAACAGACCCGGCATTTTCTTCAAAATTAAAAAGCCAGTTACGTCGGTTTAAAATTGAGAAGGTAGCTGATTACTGGCTGCATCACCGCCCCAGGTTAGCTAAAGCAGTACAAAAAATGACGGGCAAAAACTTTCGTCGTGGCTTGAAGCGTCTTAATTCTACCAAGCACATTAATGTTCCTTCTTTTGAGAATTTTTACAATTTTAATTTTAAGAGGCAACCAAAGGTAGACGCTTTTCATGTTGGTAATTGGTTTGAGTCTGTGCAGGATACGTACGATGCTATTATAAACTTCCAGTCTTTTTGGTTATGGGATCATCACAAATCCTTTAAAAAAATAGCTAGTTTGCTTGAAAAAGGCGGGGTTTTTGCAACCAATGCTCCGTACCATTGGTGTGGACGCCCAAGCCTGGATAGTGGTGGGTTATTGGGAGGTGCTTTCCCGTTTTTTGAGCAGCGCCTGGAACTGGATGATATCCAGAAATATTATCAGACTCATAAGCCTGAATATGCCCAATATGTTGAAAAGTCCTATAATTCAACGGATCCAGCACGACCAACAATAACGCAATACATTAAGACAGCCGCTGAACATGGTCTGATTTGTAAGGGGTATAAACGGATTTATTTTCGGGCACCTTATAATCTTTACTATAAGGGGGCTTGTTTGGTACGTTCTTTGGGAATTCAGTTACAAATTGATGTGGATGCTGAAGAAGTATTGCGGGATATTCATCAGTTCCGTCAGGATGTTGAGCTGGAAGATTTAATGACACGCGCTGTGATTATGGTGTTTGAGAAGTGTTAGCCTGCCAATCACACCAAATTTGGCTTGATTCCTTTTATTTCATATAGTAAAAGGCTTACAAAATAGATGTGTTAGACGAATTGACAGGAGAAAATCGTGAGAGAGGAATACCCTAGGGTCTTTATTGGTTATGATCGTAAGCTCAGTGTTGTGTACAATGTTTTTTCGCACAGCATCATTAGTAGATCTTCAAGACCAGTCAGCATTTCACCAATTAAACTTGATCAACTTGATGGGGTGTTTGATAGAGAAACGAATCCATTACAGTCGACTGAATTCTCCTTTTCCAGATTTTTGGTACCTTATATGTGTAATTATGAAGGTTGGGCCATTTTTATGGACAATGACATGGTGATGTTGGATGACATCTCAAAGCTTTGGGATTTAAGAGATGACAGGTATGCAGTTATGTGTGTACACCATAACCATGTTCCGAAAGAGCAGGAAAAATTCCTGGGCGCAAAGCAAACGCATTATGAAAAGAAAAACTGGTCAAGCGTTATGTTGATGAATTGTGCTAAATGTAAAGCATTGACTCCAGAATATGTTAACACTAAGACGGGCCTTGAGCTTCATCGGTTTCATTGGCTAGAGAATGAGGATCTTATTGGAGAAATTCCTCATAGATGGAATCATTTGGTGGATTATGATCCAGAGCTTGATGTTTCAGAAATCTCTAATCTGCATTATACTGAAGGAGGACCTTATTTCTCTGATTATAAGAATTGTGGTTATGCTGACGTATGGTTCTCAGAAAGAGAGTCAATGCTTGACGTGCAAGATCTTGTGAAGACTGAGAAAAAGTCTGCATCTGCCTAGTGAAAGACCAGGAACGATCAATATTATTTTCCTTGCGCGCCTATAATGATATTGATCATATATCACCAATTATATGGGCGTTGTTGAAGTATTGTGAAAACATACGAGTATATGTGCTGATATCAAATCATGATACTGATTTTCTGAATGACTATCGTATCCAGTTTTTAAAAGATAATGGAGCACATGTTCATCATATCCTAGATTTTTCCTGGTTGGGGGTTGAGGGTCGACACAAATTATTCAAATTTAAACTTCTCCTTTCTTCAAAGAAAACAAAGTTATTCCTGCCTATAAGATTTATTCTTAATCGTTTTACTCAAAGGGTATTAAAAAACATAGATCTCTCACGAGTTTTTAATTTGGTTACGGATAACTTGGTAAGACCAACGGTTTTTGCTCATGATTATGGACCGAATGGTAAGATAAACGATTGGTTTGTAGAAAAAGTAAGAGAGTATGGCGGGCAATCAGTAGCGCTTCCCCACGGAACGGCTAACTGGGATAACCTTATGACCACAACGCAGGCGCTTATTCCAAAGGCAAGCGCCAT
>JANQSM010000160.1 GCA_028284025.1 Alphaproteobacteria bacterium
CGCCACACGCTTCTTTAACTTGTGCCAGAATATTTAAAGCGCATAACTCAGCCGCTTTCATACCTTCCGCAATGCCATAATCCAGACCCAGCTTTCCAATATACTGCATCTGGCCGTTTTTCACAGGGAGTTGCCCAGACACAAAAACCGTCTTGCCCGATACAACCGCCGGCACATAATTGGCTGCTGCCGCCGCTGGCTGGGGAAGATCATGGCCTAAGCTTTCCAGTTTTTTCTCAATTTCTTCTGAGGTACTCATGGTTTTCCTCCTATTTAAATGGGTGTGAAAAAACTTTTACGTGACAAATGTAAAAAATTCAATCAATATAACGGTCCCCCCAAAAAGAAAGGGTGTTGCGAACAACACCCTCAAGTTTGGAGGCAGGGTAACAATTAAACTCTTTCGTACTGGGCTGGAGCCTCCGCTTCAGCCCTTTACACCAACAAGGACTCATCAAAGAATCTGGATTTTTTAACCTCAAGCCTCACCACCAGGTACCTTCTTCTTTATGGAATTATTTATAAACGATGAGGGGGCAGATCGACAAGGGTTAAAAGTATATCTTGTGCCCGTTTTCCACTTATACACAAGACCTTGTGTCATTTGTACAACAAGAACAGGGGTGGATATAAAAGTCTTCCCTCCCATTGCATTATTCGGTAAAACCAAAGGCACATAACGAATAGAATACGGTCATGCGCGCAACACTTGGAACAAAACTCTACACTTGGTTAAACGGCGAAAAAGTCGGTGAGGATGAGTTCGGCAACGTATATTTCCGCCACAAAAAACCACAACCTGATACCCGTGAAAAGCGCTGGGTGCTTTACCGCCATGAAGAAGAAGCGACTCACATCCCTCCGGCCTGGCATGCCTGGATCCATCATATGACAGACAAGCTTCCAGAAGAAATAAACAAGAAACGCAAAAAATGGCAGCGTCCGCATATGCCCAACTTAACCGGAACAAAGTTTACGTATCGTCCACAAGGTCACTTTTTGAAAGGCGGCAAACGCGCCCCTGCCCGTGGCGATTATGAAGCTTGGAAACCATAAAAAACCTATAAAAGAAAAAGGACAGATATTATGAAACGCAATATGTTTGAAACCATCCTGGGCGCGGTTGTTTTAATTGTCGCGGGTATCTTCATGTTCTTTGCTTATTCAGTGGCAGATCTGAAGGCTTCTACGGGGTATGAAGTTACGGCTACCTTCGGCAAGATCGGTGGACTTACTACAGGCAATGATGTCCGCGTAAGTGGCGTTAAAATTGGTAGCGTGAAGCGCGTTTCCCTGGATCCAGAAAGTTATCGGGCAGTGGCGCACCTGGCACTGGACAATACCTTGAAACTTCCAGTTGATACAGTGGCACAGGTGGCAACAGAAGGCTTGCTGGGAGGTTATTACCTGCAACTTAGCCCCGGCGTGGAAGAAGAGTACATTGAAAACGGTGGGCAAATACAGTTTACCCAACCACCGGTTGATCTTTTGGATCTGCTGGGCCGGTTCATTTTCTCACAGAACGATCAGAAAGAATAATGGATCAGCAAACTTTAGACACATTATTGCCAGAAGTTATTAAAACGGCTTTGGGTGCCGGAGAACTTATTCAGGATAACAAAACTGAGGCACGCGCCAACCCGATTATAAAAAAAGATAAATCACGGGTGACCATTGCCGATCGCATGGCAGAAGATTTTATTTCTGAAAAACTTAATGCCCTTACACCAGATATCTCTCTGATTGGCGAAGAAGCGGTAGAAGCAGGCCAGGCTCCCACCGTTGAAAGCGACCGGTTCTGGTTGACTGACCCTCTTGATGGTACAGAGCTTTTTATCAAGGGTGAGGACAGCTACTCCGTCAATATCGGACTGGTGCTGGATAATGAAGCAAAACTAGGAGTTCTTTATTTTCCTGATAAAGGAGAGCTTTTTGCAGCAGCTGGTGACAAAGCCTGGTACATGGCAACCCCAGCTTCTGAACCAGAGCCTTTTATCCCTGGCCCGGCTAATGATCAGGACATCAAGGTGGTGCTCACAAAATCTGATCTAGAAAGCAGTGATGTCAGTGATTTTTTATCCCAGTTTGAACCCGCCCAGATAGAAACAGGCGGAACAGAGAAATTCTACCGGGTTGCGACCAATGATGTCGACATGTATGTGCGTTTTACCAAGTGTTACGAATGGGATATTGTAGCCGGACACGCTATTCTTAATGCATTAGGTGGAAAGGTAAAGCTGATTCATGGCGCCCCTTATCCATACAATAATAAAAGTGGGAATTATCGTTGCCCACCGTTTGTTGCCTACAGTCCCGCCATGACAGCACGTATTTTTTAAACATCCCCCATTGACTTTTTAGCCTCAACTGCGTAAGAAAGATGTTTTCCACAAAGGACACTTTTGATGAGGCCCCTTGCTGTTTCTCCTAATCACACTGCATCTCGACAGGCTTTAGAAACTACAGCCCACATTTGTGTTAATGCTGGAGACTTTGTTATGGCATTAAAGGAGAACGCCACCCAGTTTCCCATTCCCAAAAAAGACAAAAGTCTTTATACGTTCGCAGATCGGCTAGCCGAAGCTTTCATTGTCGAAAAACTCAAAGAAAACTGCCCTATGGGAAAACAGGTAGACGGCTTCATCTGTGAAGAAATGGCCTATGATGGAAAAATTCTCCCTCCTAATGCCACTAGATTTTTTGTAATTGACCCAATTGATGGGAGCGATGTTTACATAAGCGCAACGCCTGAAGAATTACGAAACGGAGATAAAACTTACTCAGTCAATGTTGGCTTTGTTGAAGATCTGGTTCCGACAATGGGAGTCATTCACCTTCCAGAAACAAGAATAACAATCTGTGCTATTGACGATCAAGTCTTTCGTTACAGCCACAGCAGAATGCAATTACAGCGCCTGAATCCAATTCATCGCCTTCATACATCTTTGCGAATTGGTGTTACAGAAGCAGAGAGAAATGATACGCGTGTAAGCGAGGTGTTTTCTGGCAGTGAACAGATGACAGAAACTGATGATTCTATCGGCGTTGTTCTTAAGATTCTGGCAGGTGAACTGGATGCATGCGTCAGGCTGGGGACTACGGTCCCTTATCGGGAATGGGATGTCTGTGCTGTCGATGCCGTATTACGCGCAGCTGGTGGAGACATCATCGAACTAGAAACAGGCAAGCCGCTAAAATATAACCAGCAGGGTATAGGATACCAAAGTCCACCTATGCTTTTGCGCAGTGCTAATTTGAAACAAGCCATGTTGCAAGACAGGCTGCGTTTGCGTTAAGCCTTAAGCAGCAATCGCGTGCTGGTTTTGATGTTCCGCAATATATTTGGAGATCTCTTTTGCTAGATCCTCAATTTCCTGGGCAGCCAAACTGGACGGTGCCATTTCACTAACGCCCAACCCTTGCATCAAGCTTTCAGCAAATGCCACCCGGTTCCCAATAATATTTTCAGCCAGAATAGTATCCAGCTGTTTGGCTTTACGCAGAATCTGGTCTGTAATGCGCGCCCGGGCAGGCACCCGATTTAAAACAAATACCGTGGGGGTATCTTCCATCGAAGCTAAATCAATTATCGGCTTGGTGGCCCACAAATCAATTGGACTAGGTTGGCAAGGAATAATCACAATATCTGCCGCCCGAATTGCAATTTTAGCTTCAGTCTCCGCATGGGGCGGAGAATCAATCACTACCATATCAAAGTCACGACGCAAGCGGTCAACTTCCGAAGCTGTACGCCACCCTGTAATCGCCCTGGCATCCGGGCTTTGCGGCATTTCTTCTCCAAAGTATTCATTGCGCATCATGTCCCACGTATGAACACTACCCTGCGGGTCAATATCTACTAACGCAACAGACTTTCCCATTAAACTCCACGCCACTGAAAGATGAATGGCCAAACTTGTCTTTCCAGCCCCCCCTTTTTGCTGGGCGATTGTGACAACTTGAGCTGACATATCTTGTCCCTTTCTGTAATTTTTACTACTATATGCTGAATGAAATAGACAAAAAACGCAATCGGAACAGAAAGACCCGTGTGCATAAATGACTGTTGACGCGTCTCAAAACATACCATCAGCTGTAGCAGCCCTGAAAAACGGAGACATTATTGCCCTGCCAACCGAAACGGTTTATGGCCTGGCGGCAGATGCCACCAATAGCACCGCTGTAGAGCATCTGTTTAAACTGAAACACCGGCCTTTGGATCGCGCATTAAGTCTTCAAGTCGCAGCAGTAGATCAAATTTGGCAATATGCCGAAAAATCAGAAGCTGCTGAAAAATTGGCTGATACATTCTGGCCGGGGCCACTGACTCTTGTACTCCCTCAACTGCCAGGCACAGGTTTATCTCCACTGGTGAATAATAACGGCAATACATTAGGGTTTCGTATTCCCGATCATACTTTGACCCTGCAAATTCTGAAACAGGTTGATATACCGTTGGTGGTTCCCAGCGCCAATTTATATGGCCAACAACCGGCCACTACCGTAACGCAAGCCCGTGATATTTTTGGACAGAGTGTATCGGTTTATGTTGATGGCGGGGCGTGTACCTTGGCAGAAGCTTCCACAGTATTGGAACTCACACCCGAAGGGTTAGTGCTTTGGCGCGAAGGCACCATCACCAAGCAGCAAATTCAGGATATATTAGGATAGATTGACGTCTTCTGACACAGATTTCACATGCAAGTCACGCTGCGGGTATGGAATCTCAATGTCATTCTCATGCAAGGCATCCCA
>JANQSM010000162.1 GCA_028284025.1 Alphaproteobacteria bacterium
TGCTGATATGGCAGCTCCGGCTCAAGCCTTAATTCCACCGGCAGTAACCGTATTTCTTAAACTGATTTTAGCGCTGTTTGTCATGTGGTTGCTAATGGAATGGGGCACCGGCCAATACCGGCAGGCGCGACTGGACCAATTGGCAGAAGAACTGCAAACGGCTGAATCTACATTGGGACAGATAGAGGAGCGCCACCGAAACCTCAAGGTGATGCGGACCCATCTTTCTGCCCTTGATGAATTTCAGGACCCGGCTTATAACCGCACATTTGAAAAGCTTTTTACTATACTTAACCAGGTGCCAGCAGGTGATTTGGTTGAACGTATCAGCTTTGAGTCCGGCAAAATAATTGTGGAAGGTTTATCCGCAAATCCACGTGCATGGCTGGCAGGATCAATACAGCCCGATAACCTGGAAGTACAAGACTTACCTGCCAAAGACCTGTTCGAAGCTGAATTTATTGTGGAATAAACAGTTTAAGCTTCTGTCCCACCGATAATACGCTGCAATGAAGCTACATCTTCATAAGGATAAACTTTATCCTGTAGAGGATTCATCTGGCGCAATAATACATGGGTGCTGGACCGGGTGATAACCTGGGCGGCAAATGTTCGGCCTTCCAGTAATTCCACCAGCACAAAACAATTGTCTGTAATGGGTGCATTGGGTTTTACATACAAGGTTTCGCCAGCGTAATAGCGCGGCTCCATCGAAGAATCTCCCATGTATACAGCGAAGGCCTCTACGGCCCCTTCCAGGCTGGCCGGACGAGAGATAAATTCCTGAGGTTCCTGCATTAAGCTTCTATGATAGGGTGGAGTATTCCCAATCACGCCCCGTACAGGTAAGTTTGTCGGGTTTCCCAGCATCATTGGGCGCTGCATGTTATCTTTGGCCTTCATGGTTGGAAAAGTAACCATTTCAGAAGATTCAACCGTTTCATTAGGAAGCAGATCATGGGGTTTGCAATCCATTGCCCGGGACAAGCGCATGATCCAGTCTACTGTCAGGCGGCGTTCTCCGCGTTCTAGCTTGTGGATCTGGGATTTGCTGGCATTGGCTTTTTCTGCCAGTTCCGCCAGAGAAAGGTTAGCCTTTTTTCGATAGGTACGGATGGCATTTTGTGAAGCTTGTTGTGTCATAATATTAACTCCCTGCGCTGATTTTGCTCTTCATCTCATATTGTTTGTTAAAGTTAAGCTACTTGCTTTGGGTTAAGGGGGGTGGCTTCCGCATTATTTTGGCGGGTCGCCAAGGTCCGTTTTAATTCGTGGTAATCTTTGTTGACGACCACATATAAATTATAGGCATCGCGCACCTGCATTTTGCGGTACGTTTGTTCATACTGGATATAAGCACCCGTGACCGGATGATGGATCTGGTCACTGTGTTGAGTCAACCAAGCGCGATACCCCTGCACAGCCTGGCGGGCAAGTGTACGAAAACGACGTACGGCTTTTTCCATTTCGTGTAACTCTTCGTGCGCCTGTTCCTGGCTTTTCCACTCATCCAGTTTGTCAGCAAGCTCTTGCATCACCCCAACACCATACCGGCGGGAAAGCTCATCGAAGAATTTTGTATCCGTAATGGACATTTGCCTGCTCCATTTCTTTATTTCTAATTCAGTTTCACGTAACTATACATTTTGGAAACTGCTTGTCAACACCTTTTCTTGAATTAAATTCAAAAAAAACTTATTTTTTTGTTTGACATGGAAAGGTTATAAAGTTAAAACCTTAAGGATTCATTAAAAGAGGACATAAGTCTTCAGGCAGCTTTCCTCCCCCGTAAAGGGGGAGAGAAAGTACATAACAAAAAGAAAACAGGCTACGGACCGATGTTGACACCTGAATTAATAAAGGCTGCCCGCGCACTGGCAAGTTGGGATCAGCAAGATCTTGCCGACCATACAGGGCTTTCCAAAACTGCTATTGCCAACATTGAAACCGGTCGCCACCGCCCAACACTAAAGAATCAAAAGCTGATTCAGGATGCGTTTACAAATAACAGTATTGAATTTATTGATGACGGAGTGCGGTATAAAAAAGATTTGATTAGGGTTTATGAGGGAGAGGACTGTTATTTAAGATTCTTGGATGATGCTTACTATGCACTGATTGAAGAAAAAGGAGAGATTCTTTTCTCTGGATCCGATGAAAGACGTTCTCCAGAAGCAGTGGTGGAAAGTTTTCGGAGAATGCGAAAAGCAGGAATTGGAATGCGCAGTCTGATTAAAGAAGGAAACACACATATTATGGGTCCACTAGGAGAGTATCGATGGGTTTCTGAGAAACTTTTTACAGATGCTGACGTGAAAATAACTTACAACGATACGGTGGCGTTCTTGTTATCATGGGCTGAAACGCCAAAAGTTGTTGCAATCAAAGATACTCAGGTAGCAGAAGATGCTCAAAGAACTTTTAATTTTATTTGGGATATTTCTCAGCAACCAGAGAAATCAACATCAAATGTTTTTTATTAATAAATAGGGGTAGCAAAGTATGTCACATTATTTGAAAGAAGAAGATTTTAAAATTAAGGTGAGACCACAGCGAAGCAGTTGGTCTTCATTGGAAACCTGCTGTCTTGGAGTTAGTGTGGGTAGCCCCAACCATGAAGAGAAAAAGCTCATAAGGACTTTAGAGTGGATCTCTGATCATTTTCAGCATTGTATCATTGATCTTTCGGATACTTTACAACGCTATAATTATGAGTTTGAGGGCATGCCAAAAGAAATGGCTGCCTGGCGTGCCAGAAGTGAGGGCCGGCAATGGTTGTTACGAAATATTGCGAATTTATCCCGTTTGAACATTTCATTCAATGTTGTATCTTGGGATCATTGGCTGGAACACCCAATGTTTCAGGCTTACAGGGAAGGGTTTGAATGGTGTTATCAATCAGACAAACAGTTTAGAGAAGCTGTAGAGCATGATACGGATAAATTTATCCGACGGAAGGGTTTTTGTAAGCTTAAGGATGATTTAAAAGCTATTCGCGAAAATAGTAAAAACTATCTGTTGGAAGAATTAGCCGCTCATTCCCTTTTATATAAGGATACGATCGCGGCAAATATTTATCCCGGCCGCCAGCATGAATGTTTTAAAGTTGTTCGTGAGGGATTGATCAAGAAAGCACCTAAGGGTCTTGAAAATTCAACGCACCTGCGTTTGGTCTATATCAGCCACGAATATGCTGCAAATCAAAACCATCTCCCTAAAGCCGCTTAGATTAGCGTTTTGAAATAGGCAATGGTTTCTTTCAGGCCGTCTTCCAGGCTGACCTGTGGTTGCCAGCCACCTAGTTCTTTTTTCGCCAGAGTAAGGTCAGGCTGACGTTGTTTCGGGTCGTCTTGTGGCAGCGGTTTCTTGATAAGTTTTGATTTTGACCCGGTGTGTTTTAAGACCAGCTCTGCAAGTTCCAGCATGGTAAATTCACCTGTGTTGCCCAGGTTTACGGGACCATAAAAATCATCCCGGCTGTCATACATCATGCGCAAGATCCCTTCGATCAGATCATCGACATAACAAAAAGATCGGGTTTGTTCGCCGTCTCCGTAAATCGTCAAATCCTGGCCTTGCAGTGCCTGCATGATAAAGTTACTAACCACACGCCCATCATTGGGATGCATGCGCGGGCCATAGGTGTTAAAAATCCGGATGACCTTGATGCCTAAATTATACTGACGCTGGTAGTCAAAAAAGAGTGTCTCTGCGCAACGTTTGCCCTCATCATAGCAAGACCGTACGCCAATGGGGTTAACCTTGCCCCAGTAATCTTCTGTTTGGGGGTGAATCTCTGGATCACCATAAACTTCAGATGTAGAGGCTTGTAAAATTTTGGCTTTCACCCGCTTGGCAAGTCCCAGCATATTAATTGCCCCATGCACGGAAGTTTTGACTGTTTGCACCGGGGTATATTGGTAATGCACGGGTGAGGCTGGGCAGGCGAAATTGAAAATTTCATCTATTTCCAGGTAAATCGGGAATGTTACATCATGACGTATCACTTCAAAATGGGGGTTATCAGCCAGGTGTTGAATATTACGTTTTGATCCGGTGTAGAAATTATCCAGACATAAAACTTCATGACCACGCTCCAGCAGTCGATCACATAAATGGGAGCCTAAAAAACCGGCACCACCCGTTACCAGAACTTGTTTTTCCATTGTTTTGAAATGCGGTTTAATGGTCATTCATTTAACTTACACAGGCTGGATCCAAGTGCAATTGATAAAAT
>JANQSM010000190.1 GCA_028284025.1 Alphaproteobacteria bacterium
TTCAATCTTTTTGGCGAAGGGCTCCGCCGTTTGGTGCAAGATGTTGGTTTAAGCTTTAATCGCCTATTCAACCGATATACGTTTGCTACAATAATACTCTTGTTGGTTGGCCTACGCTGGGTTGAAAATAATACCGGCTCAACCGTTTTTTTACGGCAACAAGCTGAAACATTTCAGATGGATCGCGTTACAACCCACTTTGATACACTTACTGCGCCAGCCTTACAAGCCCGAGCGATTGGGACATCAGGGCTTGATGATGCAGCCGACTATATTGCCGCTCAGTTTGAACAACATGGGTTGCAACCTGCTGGGAAAAAGGGAACCTACTTCTTCGATGTCAAGCGTGATTTTGTGTCGCTCACTGAAACACCACGCCTCATCACCAATGGTGAAGCGCTGATTTACAGAGAAGATTTTGCAGAAATACCACTTAATCTACTTAACCTTAACCATGCACCTAAAACTGGTGAACTTTCAATCATACTGGCTGGAGATCAGGTCTTCGGCAATGCTGGCTTTACAGGTAGAAACTTTTCACCCATTATTACGGAGCTTGATCTAACAGACAAGGCCGTGCTGTTATTGAATAACGGTGGATTCCTACCGGATGTCCCACGACAAGGTACATTTTATTTGACCAACAATTCAAATAACCTGACTAAGCGTGATAGTTTGTCTGCCTATAGCCCGCAAGCTCCTTCCTATATTCCCCTTCAGGGGAGTCCATTTTTCTTTGTGTCTGAAATTGGCGCTCAAAAGTTGCTTGCACCAACAGGGTATACACTGGCGCAGCTTGTGGCGCAAGAAGAGGCATTACCGCCAGATGAAATAGATGTGATTGACACGGGCGTTACCGTTCAGAGTAGTATGTTGGGGCAAATAAATCAGAAGATCCCAGCACGGCACGTTATTGGTTACTGGCCAGGCCTTGATGAAAATCTGGATGACAACCTTATTGTTGTATTAGCGCAATATGATGGTTTGGGGCTGGATGCTGATGGACAGTTGTATCCTGACGCGAACAAAACTGCGGGGAGCATCTCTGTTATGCTAGAAATTCTACAATCATGGCGTGAAGCAAATTATCAGCCCAAGAAGACATTTATATTTGTAGCCTACGTCGGTGAAGGGTTTGACAACAGACAGCAACCCTCTAGAACTCCGGATGTAGAGCGGTTTATCAGCGCCAAATTTGGGTTTGCCGCCAGCTTCACGCCAGAAGCGT
>JANQSM010000213.1 GCA_028284025.1 Alphaproteobacteria bacterium
GATTTCTGCTAACGCTTTTGCCGGATCATCAACATGTTCCAGAACCTGGTTACAAAAAACGGTATCAAATGAGCCATTCTTAAATTTCATATCTTTTACATCGTACTTATAGTCTAGCTCTTTATGGTTGCTGTATTTGTCTGTAGAAACATACGCATCTGCAAAACTTTCCAAATCCTGTTTGTACAGCAATGTCCCGGCACCGGCATCCAGAACCTTTCCCTTTATTACCTTAGGGTATAATTTTTTAAGAGTACGCCGCATGGCAAAACGAATGGGAGTGAGTTTCCAAACCCAAAAGTCCGCCCGGGAATGGTTTTCCCTGCCTGTAATTTTCACCCAGTGCTGTTTTAAAAAGCCAATCATGCTACGTCCTTTTTAACTTGATCATGATGCAGCTTTAACGCCTCAGCCACAAACATGATTTGATCATCTGTCAATTCTGGATAGCAAGGAAGTGATAAAATTTGTTCATGGTAATGCTCTGCTACTGGGCAGGACCCTTCCTGATTAGCATCTTCAAACGCTGACTGGCGGTATAAAACATAAGGGTAATGTACATCTGAACCGATTCCCTGTTCTGCCAACTTTTCCTTTAATTGTGTCCGATTTTCTACCCGTACGACAAAAAGATGATAAACATGTTTCGTGCCTTGCTGTTCAATGGGTAAAATAAGATCAGTATCTGCCAAGTTCCTTTTATAAATATCAGCAATTTCCCGACGACGGTTTGTCCATTCCGTCAGCATGGGAAGTTGAGCTGACAAAATTGCCGCCTGCATTTCATCCAGTCGGCTGTTAAGCCCGAATTCCTGGGTTTTATAACGGGCAGACTGCCCATAATTACGCATCCGCTTCAGTTTTTCTGCAAGTTCTGAGTCATTTGTTACAATTGCACCAGCATCCCCCAGTGCGCCCAAGTTTTTGGTTGGATAGAAGCTAAAACAACCCAGTGCCCCAAAAGTGCCACATTTCTGGTCCTGCCAGGCTGCACCATGAGATTGAGCACAATCTTCAATGACCGGGATACTGTGCGCATCAGCAATCTCCATAATCCGTGGCATTTCCGCCATGTGACCAAACAGGTGAACAGGAATAATTGCTTTTGTTTTATCTGTAATACAGGCAGCTAAAGTATCCGGGTTCATGGTATAAAGATCAGGATCAATGTCACAATATACTGGCTTTGCACCAACAGCCTTTATTGCCACCACTGTTGGGATAGCAGTGTTTGGAACGGTAATAACCTCATCCCCTGATGCAACGCCCAATGCCATCAAAGCAAGCTGCAAAGCATCTGTGCCATTTGCCACCCCAACAGCATGATCCACCCCACACCATGTGGCAAAACTTTCTTCAAACGTTTTTACTTCCTGCCCCAAAATATACCAGCCGCTATCCATAGCACGCAGAGCGGCAGTCTGTACTTCTTTCCGGACAGATTCATAACGTTTTTTCAAGTCATTAAAAGGAATTTTCATTGCACTTTATAAATAATGGTCTTTATGCTTTTGATAATATTCAATTGTTTTTGCAATGCCTTGTTTAAATGTTACTTCAGGCTGCCAACTTAGCTCTTTTCTTGCCTTCGTAATATCGCCGACAAAACTGCCAACATCAATTTTCTTTTTATCATCTGGAAATGGCACCAGAGTATAGGAAGCCTGCGGACAAAACGCAACCAATTCCTCCGCAATGGTTTTAAGGGAAATTCCTTTGCCCGAGGCAATATTATAGGTTGCGACCCGGTCACGTGATGTTTTGATAGCTGCCACAAGAATGGCATTGACAGTATCCCCCACGTACAACATGTCCCGCAACTGTTCCCCATCGCCAAACAGCTGGATTTGCTCACCTTGTAAAGCCCGGTTAATGAACCAGCCAATGAATCCAAGACGGTGATGTTTGAGTAAATGGCCAGGCCCATAGATATTGGTCAGCCTTAAAATACTGGCCTTAAGACCAAAGTTTTTATGAAACAGGCGGTAATATTCCTCCAAAGCGTATTTATTAACTGCATTAATAT
>JANQSM010000217.1 GCA_028284025.1 Alphaproteobacteria bacterium
GGCATGTTATATTTTTCAAGTACGCTTGCATCAAATCGGCCAATGAATTCTCCGGCAAGGTGGGCCGCATCTACAGCACTGCCACCATTACCAAAAATCAGCATCTTTTTGCCATCTTCCACAAGAGCTTTGACACATGCTTGTAAAAAGCTGTTGAACGGAGCCTCCAACTGCTGCATGGTCGCTTGCGCAACACGAATGTGTTCCTCAAACTGAGTGTTAAATACTTGTGTAAAGGACATATCCCTACCTGACTTGAGTTATTTGAACAAATTTGTTGTTTTAAGTTTCTCGCCCCTGAGGTGCTTCCACGTACATTTTACCAAGTGGGCTGTCTGGGCCATAGTCAAAATAGCATGGCTTGTTTCCATGTGCTTGTAGTTTTTCCCGCTCAGCTTTGCCTTCGGGTGTTGTCACATCATAGTAAAGTTTGAATGTTGGAATATCTTCTTCTAATTTATCTGCTTCAGACATATTTCCCTCATTTAATAGTTAAACATCCGTACATCATAGGGGCGACATGCTAAAATATCAATATTCTTTGCGGTTTAATACAATGAAAGACCGGTTACAGCATGCAGCGCGAATGAGAGTGAGATTCCCAACAATAATGCAATCATCAGGAAAAAAACTAAAGCGCGGTGTAGTTCTGGTTGCGAAGGCAACATTTTATTCTCCTCTTGGTTTTATTCACCATGCAAAAAATAGTTTTAAAATTGGTTAACACATACATACTCTTAGCAATTGACAAATCGCCAGAAAATCGCTTTGCTGGCGCATTGTAATAATGCAAATTATGGGCCAACTTTATGAGTTTCCACGAGTCATTTAAAGAGCGAGATAATGGAGCTAAATCCAGTGAGAAATCTTTTGCGATCGTTTTCACTGTTGTGTTTTTGCTTATAGCTATGTGGCCGGTATTTTATGGTAATGAAATTCGGCTATGGGCGTTTTTGTTAGCCGCGCTGATCCTTGGATTGGGGCTGTTTTACCCGAAAATTTTAACGCCATTAAATCAGGCATGGTACAGGCTGGGGATAATACTGCATCATATTGTAAATCCCCTTATTATGGGAATCTTGTTTTTTGGTATTGCGACACCGACTGGCCTTATCATGCGATTATTTAAGGGGGATATTTTAAAACAGAACTGGGATAGGCAGGCAAAAACATATTGGATAGAACGGCAAGACAGGGAAAAAATTTCCCGGTCTTTCCCCAATCAATTTTAACGGCCAATTTTAACTGTATATAGGAGAAAAAATGTATCTGTTCTTAAAAGAGTTCTGTGCTTTCATGAAACAACGCCAAAAATATTGGATGGCACCTCTTTTAATTACCATTTTATTGTTGGGTGGCTTGCTTGTCGCGGCGAAAGGGTCAGCTGTGGCGCCATTTATTTACACACTGTTTTAAAATATGTTGATACTGGGACTTTCTGCTTTTTATCATGATAGTGCTGCTGCTTTAGTGCGCGATGGTAAAATATTGGCTGCTGCCCAGGAAGAGCGCTTTACCCGTATCAAGCATGATTCTGGTTTTCCGCACCAGGCAGTGCAGTATTGCCTGGATGAGGCTGGTATTTCGCTGGATGATGTTGATTATGTCGTGTTCTATGACAAACCATTTTTGAAGTTTGAGCGATTATTGGAAACCTATGTTGCTTATGCACCGCGCGGGTTTTTATCCTTTCAAAAAGCTTTACCTGTCTGGGTGAAGGAAAAGTTGTTTCAAAAAGACATGCTTTACAAGGAACTTAAAAGGCATGATTCTGACTTTGATTTTAAAAAGCTGCTGTTTAGTGAGCATCACTTGTCCCATGCTGCTTCAGCGTTTTACCCATCTCCTTTTGAAGAAGCAGCCGTGCTGACCATGGATGGAGTAGGGGAATGGGCAACATCCTCTATTGCCATTGGCAAGGGTTCTGATTTAACCATTGAAAAGGAAATTCATTTTCCGCATTCCTTGGGCCTTTTGTATTCTGCTTTTACCTATTATTGCGGTTTTAAAGTAAATTCCGGGGAATATAAACTGATGGGTCTGGCACCTTATGGTCAGCCAAAGTATGTGAATCTTATTCAAGATAATTTAATTGATATCAAGCCAGACGGATCTTTCCGCTTGAATATGAAATATTTTAATTATTGTACAGGGCTTACCATGACCAACAAGCGGTTTGAAAAATTATTCGGACAGCCGGTACGTGCCTCTGAACAACGCTTAACCCAGTTCCATATGGATGTGGCTGCCTCTATTCAAAAAGTTACGGAAGAGGTGGTTTTAAAAATGGCGCGCAGTGTTGCCAAGGAAAGCAAACAAAAAAATCTGTGCCTGGCGGGCGGGGTTGCGCTGAACTGTGTGGCCAACGGCAAAATTTTGCAAGAAGGAATTTTTGAAAACATCTGGATTCAGCCTGCATCTGGCGATGCAGGCGGGGCGCTGGGTGCGGCTTTGGCAGCGTATCATCTATTTTTGGATCAGCCGCGTAAAAAACCTAAACGACAAGATGCAATGCAAGGGTCCTATCTGGGGCCTTCTTTTGAGGATGAAGAAATTCAAAAGCGTCTGAAAAAAGCTGGAGCCAAGTTTAAGATATTCAAAGAAAAAGATCTGATCGCCAAGACGGCGAGTGAATTGGCCGACGGAAAAGCTATTGGCTGGTTTCAAGGGCGTATGGAGTATGGCCCACGCGCCTTAGGCGCACGATCTATTATCGGAGATCCGCGCAATCCGGAAATGCAAAAGAATTTAAATTTGAAGGTTAAATTTCGCGAATCTTTCCGGCCATTTGCCCCATCGGTGTTGTATGAGGATGTGGCTGATTGGTTTCAAATGGATGCAGGTAGCCCGTATATGCTTTTGGTTGCACCAGTTAATGACAATAAAAAGCGCCAGATGACCAAGAAAGAAGAAGCGCTGTTTGGGATTGAA
>JANQSM010000218.1 GCA_028284025.1 Alphaproteobacteria bacterium
TTGTTTAGAACTTTTCGCAGTTTTTTCTGAATATCTGTTTCTGTGCTGCCTTCCTCTTGCAGGAAAGTGACGACTTCATCACTTAGATCTTTGACAAAATCTTGAGATTTTTGATCAAAGTCTCCCCCCGCATAGGCAGGAAATGCAAAGAATATCAGCAAAACGGCCAGTAAAACTTTTCTCATAAAAATGCCCCAAAAATAATCGCCTAACCTGATTATACAGTCTTAAACGTTAAAAAACTGTATTATTCAAAATCGTAATCTGGAAGACTGCTGAAACTGTTTTCATTTACACGCTGGTTGCGAATTTCAGCCCGGCGGTTTTGCACATAAAGACTGCGAATTGTAGCATAATAATCAAAAGAATCCTCTTTCAGCTGATCAATACGCTCAATATTGCGCTCTCGGCGATCCACCACATCAAGAATATTCAAACCAATAAAATACTCCTGATGATCATTCTCCCACGCTACATAAGTAAGTGGATCCAGGAAAAAGTCAACAATATTTCCGGCGGCATCGCGTACGGTCATCGGCCCAAAAATAGGCACAACCAGGTAGGATCCTTCTCCCATGCCCCAAACAGCCAATGTTTGACCAAAATCTTCAGAGTGACGTGGATAGCCTAAAGATGTGGCAACATCAAATAGCCCCAACACCCCAATTGTTGAATTCAGCATAAAACGCGACATAGTTGTATGGGCACGCTTGTTTTCTCCCTGGAGTAGGTCATTCAACAAGACGACAGGAGATTTCAAGTTATTAATTAAATTGCGGACGGAATTGCGCGCCGGGCGAGGCATGACATAGCGGTAACCATAAGCCGCGGGCTTTAGAACCATCATGTCCATTAACTCATTGAACCCAAACATTAATCTATTAAAAGATTCAATCGGGTCATCAATATTGCCATTCGCTTTAGCACTTTGTGCAGCAGGTTCCACCTGTGCAAGTGTTTGCGTGGGAGATCCCAGTGATACTAACAAAACAATTGCAAAAACTGCAGCTCCTTTAGCAACTACCCTGGATGTAAAGCGGTATAACATATTTGGTCCGTTTTTTTTAATTTGTTTCACGAGCTAATAACCTTATTTTAAATAGCACACTCGGCTACCTGATCCATATTCTAAACCTTGAATCTTAAACTTATCCACCCTCGCCTTGTTGTAAAAATATCGCATTAAATCTTACCCTGACATAGTGAAAAAGAGGTTAATTCCCATTCCATATAGCTTAATAAATCAAATCTGCCAGCCCCCTCCTGTTTATGCTGTTGATAACACCTATATTAATAAAGAAAGCCTTGTCTTATCAACGTTACGTCGTTAAGCAAAAAGAGAGTTTAACATTTTCTAATACAAAGGAATGGCTATGGCAGATACAACAAAACATACCAGACTTCTTATTATCGGATCCGGCCCTGCGGGATACACGGCTGCGATCTATGCGGCGCGAGCCTCTTTAAGTCCATTGATGGTAACTGGTTTTCAGCCCGGCGGGCAATTAACTATCACAACTGATGTTGAAAATTATCCCGGGTTTGCCGATGCCATTCAAGGACCTTGGCTGATGGAGCAAATGCGTGGCCAGGCCGAAAATGTCGGCACTGAAATTATTGTTGATCATATTAAGAGTGTTGATTTCTCTTCTCGCCCCTATACAGCAGAAGGTGAAAGTGGCACTAAGTATACAGCCGATTCTATTATTATTTCCACCGGTGCCCAAGCCAAGTGGTTGGGGCTGGAAAGTGAAGAAAAATACCAGGGGTACGGTGTGTCAGGTTGTGCAACTTGTGATGGTTTTTTCTTCAAAGAGAGAAAAGTGATGGTAATAGGAGGTGGCAATACAGCCGCAGAAGAGGCTTTATACCTGGCTAATCTTGCCTCTGAAGTTACTGTGGTACATCGCCGGGATGCATTACGTGCAGAAAAGATTCTGCAAGATCGTATGTTTAATAACCCTAAAATCAAATTTGAATGGGACAGTGTTTTAGAAGAAGTTCTGGGCAAGGAAGACCCAAAACAAGTCAGTGGTGTGCGCTTAAAAAATATCAAAACGAATGAAGAGAAAACCCTGGATGCTGAAGGCGTGTTCATTGCCATTGGCCACAAACCAGCCACTGAAATTTTCAAAGGGCAGGTAGAAATGGATGAGTCTGGTTATATCAAAGTACCGCCAGGTAAAGTCACCACAAATGTGCCTGGTGTTTTTGCAGCGGGAGATGTAGCCGACAAAGTATACCGCCAAGCTGTGACCGCTGCCGGTCTTGGGTGTATGGCTGCCTTGGATGCAGAACGTTATCTGGCCGAGCAAGAAAGCACGGGAGAATCTGGCACAAAAAAGCCTGAACCCGCCAGCGCGGTAGCCTAAACACGCATATTATATTTTTTATTCCTATTTATCACTTGCGCCGTGCTTAATTTCTGAGTATGTCAAAGGGGCTTAATATAACATTGGAAACTACATAAACCTTTGTGGAGATTTTAAGAATCATGTCTGAAGCTAAACTTTTAAGCGGTAAAAAAGGGTTGATCATGGGCGTTGCCAATGACCGGTCAATCGCTTGGGGAGTCAGCAAAGTAGCCCACCAACACGGTGCGGATCTAGCCTTCACCTATCAAGGAGAAGCCCTAGAAAAACGGGTACGCCCCCTGGCAGAAACCGTCGATTCAAATTTCTTGCTGGAATGTGATGTGACCAACGAAGACCAGGTTGATGCGGTATTCAAAGCCATCAAAGACAAATGGGGCAAGCTTGACTTTTATGTGCATGCCATCGGTTTTTCTGACAAGGATGAACTGCGCGGGCGTTATGTTGATACATCGAGAGAGAATTTTCTAAAAACGCTGGATATTTCCTGTTATTCCTTTACCTCAGTCGCTCGACGAGCTGCTGATCTTATGACAGATGGTGGCAGCATGGTTACCTTGACCTATTATGGTGCCGAGCGTGTCATGCCACATTATAACGTTATGGGTGTTGCTAAAGCTGCGCTGGAAGCCAGTGTGCGCTATATGGCAGTGGACTTGGGCAGGGACAATATTCGTGTAAATGCTATTTCTGCCGGCCCGATCAAAACCCTGGCGGCAAGCGGTATTGGTGATTTTCGCTATATTCTAAAGTGGAATGAATATAATGCCCCCCTCAAACGCAACGTCACCCAAGATGAAGTCGGTGGGGCTGCCCTGTATCTCTTAAGTGATTTAAGCAGTGCCGTTTCCGGGGAAGTTCACCACGTAGATTGCGGATATCATGTTGTAGGAATGAAAGCGGTAGATGCACCTGACATCGCCACTGTATAGATGCAAAAATTTTTAAAAACCATTGGCAAAATGTACCGCAG
>JANQSM010000220.1 GCA_028284025.1 Alphaproteobacteria bacterium
ACCTGATCCAACAATTTACCAAGTTCTTCGGCAAAATTAAGAGCAGCCATCTGGGTAAGATCATATTCCCCAGCAGCCATTTTTTGCACCAGGTTAGCCAACAAAAACCGCCGACGCGCTTTTGAAAGAGAAGGAAGGCGACCTTCTTCCATATCAAAAAGATCAAATTGGCTGCCGATGGAAAGATCCGTTTCTTCATCAATGTCTTCGCCTTCCAGCGGGCGAATACGCGGCAATAAAATAGCGCCTCCTGCTTTTTCTAGAAAAGCAGCCTGTAATTCGCGGCAAGCACGGCGATTAGGCAGCAAAACTGTGATATCAGCTAACTCTTCGGGGGACCCGCCCCAAGTGTTCAAAATGCCATCGGCCAGGGCCTCCAAAAAATTGACAGAACCTGGAATGGTATAAATGCGTTGGGATAATCCCACGACGCCCCCTTTATTTTATGACATGCGCAATTTTACGCTCCGCAACTTGCAACTCTTCAGGGGTACCAACATGATACCATGGCCCATCATGCAAAATTCCCCAAAGCCGCCCTTCTTCTTCTAACTTGTCCCACATCGGGTTAAGAGAATATTTTCCCTCTGGCTCGGCCTCAAACAACTTAGGGTGAGTAATATGCGTTCCCATATACATAAACGGTGCGACATATCTTTCCTTGCGCCGCTGCAAACGATTATCCGACAGCATGGTGAAATCCCCCATTCCAGCCCCGGTCGCGCCTGTAATAGTCTGGGTCAGCAATAGCAAAGCATCCATCTTTTTGGGGTCCCACAGTTCCTCCATTGCTTTTAAGCTGGGGTAAGGGCCGTTCAACCAGATCGAATCACTGTTTAATACAAAAAAAGGGTCTTTCAATATATCAGGAAACATCTTGATGGCGTTCTTAATCCCACCCCCTGTTTCCAGAACATCTTTTTCATGGATCAAATGCACACGGATGTCTTTGTATTTTTTGACATGCTTTTCAATTTGGTCCGCCAAGTAGTGCGTATTGATAATGATATCTTCTACCCCGGCTGTTTTCAGGTGATCCACCACCCAGTCCAGCATGGGTTTTTTATGCACCTTGATCAGAGGCTTGGGCTTTTTTTCTGTTAGAGGTAACATGCGTTTCCCCAGCCCGGCCGCCAGAATCATTGCTGTTTTAATCGTCACAGATCAACTCCCGTTTGGGCTGTGGCACATAATTATCAAACCAGCGTTTAACTTCTTCCAGGTGAGGATTGTCAAATGCCTTGATCAAATTGCGCCAGCAATAAGGAATAAAAGGCAAATATTCCCGTCGTTTTTGTTCCAGTCCCAATCTGGCAAACAAGCCAATGCATTTAACGGCTTGCGCAGCGCCAATAATGGCATATTCCTTTTCAAAGGTTTCACGATCCAGGTGTGGCAGCGCTTTAAGAAACTTTTCCTTCATCTCTATTTCCAAAGTTTCAGGCAGATCCAGGCGCACATCCTGACATAAAAATGCCAAATCAAATGCAGGAGAAGCTTTCATGTTGCCGCGCGCATCCGTCATGTCTTGAAAATCAATCAGACCACAGCGGCGGAAATCATCACGATCCGGCAGCCATAACAAATTCTGCGAAACAAAATCTCCGTGTAACAACACCGGATCCAGATCATGGGCCTGATCCAGAACCTGCTTCCAGATGGTACTGAATTCATGAACGGCTTCCAGCGGCGGGGTATCTCCCATAACATTGGGCCAATAATATTTTAGAAATGACTGAATACGATAAAGCCAATATTCATCACTATAGAAAACACTGTCTTCCAGGGCGACTTCTGGGTCCGCTAAATTTTTATGAACCAGCACATCAACAGCCACCGGGTAAAGATCCCGCCAGTCATGGCCTTGCTGCATCAGATCAAAATAACGATTGTCCCCAAAATCTTCCACAATCATCAAGCCGGTGGTATCATCCATTTCATAGATTTCAGGAACACTAAAGCCCAAGCGATTCAGCTTT
>JANQSM010000226.1 GCA_028284025.1 Alphaproteobacteria bacterium
ATTCTGGATGAAGCTACATCTGCACTGGATTCAGAATCAGAAAAATGCATTCAAAAAGGTTTGAAAACATTGATGAAAAACAAGACTGTCATTGCCATCGCGCACCGGCTTTCAACACTGCGCAATCTGGATCGTATTCTGGTATTTAAAGACAGCCAGATTGTTGAAGATGGATCCCATGCCCAATTGCTCGCCAAAAAAGGGGCATATGCTCATCTCTGGTCGTTACAATCAGGGGATATGCTGAAAAACTAGCTTGTACTTTTACTCTGCTGCCATGGCTGGTTGCATCATGTTACGAATTACCATATGCAAGATACCGCCGTTGCGGAAGTAATCTACTTCATCCTCTGTATCCAGTCGGCACAACAGAGTGACGCTTTCTGTGCTGCCATCGGCGCGGGTAACCGTGCAGGTCACATCCATTTTTGGTTTCAGATTATCAAGTCCGGTCAGGTCAAAGGTCTCTGATCCATCCAGCTTTAAAGTCTGGCGGGTCTGGTTGTTTTTGAACTGTAATGGTAAAACACCCATCCCGATAAGGTTGGAACGGTGGATCCGCTCAAAGCTTTCCGCTACAACGGCTTTCACCCCTAAAAGGCGTGTCCCTTTGGCCGCCCAGTCACGGGAGGACCCTGTGCCGTATTCTTTCCCGGCGACCACAACCAAAGGTGTGCCTTCTAAGATGTATTTCATGGCTGCATCATAAATCGACATGCGTTCGCCACTGGGCATGTGCTTGGTGGAAGATCCCCGGGTTTCGGGTGTCATTTCATTTTGCAGACGGATATTTCCGAAGGTACCACGCATCATCACTTCATGATTTCCACGCCGCGCACCGAAGGAATTAAATTCCTTGACGCTGATGCCAAGGTCTTTCAGATATTTTCCAGCCGGCCCGTCCACGGCAATGGCACCTGCAGGGGAAATGTGATCAGTGGTGACAGAATCCCCTAAAATTGCCAGGGGCCGCGCGCCTTTGATATCTTCAATAGCATCGAAGGATGGACTCATGCCTTCAAAGAAAGGCGGGTTTTGAATGTATGAACTGGCTTTATCCCAGTCATAATTCAATGTGCCTTCTTTCTGGATGGCTTGCCATTCCTTTGGTCCTTCAAACACGTTGCTATAGCGCTGTTTGAACATTTCAGGTGTCATACATTGCTGCATGGTGTCCAGAATTTCTTTTGATGTTGGCCAGACATCTTTCAAGAAAACATCATTCCCCTCTTTGTCTTGACCAATCGGGTCCTTCAATAAATCCACTTTCATATTGCCAGCCAACGCATAAGCGACGACCAGGGGCGGTGAAGCCAGATAATTGGCTTTGGTATGAGGATTGATCCGGCCTTCAAAATTTCGGTTTCCAGAGAGCACCGAACATACCACCAGATCACCGTCTACGACAGCATTGGCGATGGGATCTGGCAGTGGGCCAGAGTTTCCAATACAAGTCGTACAGCCATAGCCCACCAGGTTAAAGCCCATAGCATCCAAGTCTTCTTGCAAGTTGGATTTTTCCAGATAATCAGTTACGACCTGAGATCCGGGGGCTAGAGACGTTTTTACCCACGGGTGAACTTTTAAACCTTTTTCACGGGCCTTGCGGGCGACCAGTCCAGCCCCGATCATGACCGACGGGTTGGAAGTATTGGTGCAACTGGTAATCGCTGCAATTACCACGTCGCCGTTTTTCAAGGTGTAATCGGCTCCTTGTACGGGGGCTTCTGGTTTGGCGTTTTGACCCATCTCCGCCATGGTTCGATTTTCAAACTCAGGG
>JANQSM010000238.1 GCA_028284025.1 Alphaproteobacteria bacterium
TGAAGATGACCTTGGATTTGAAGACCTGTTAGCAGAGCACCATGCAGAGCTTGATAAAATGGCTGAGAAAGAGTGGGCAGTCTATCTGCCTGATGGCAAAGTTGAATATGTTACATTTGATTTCCGCTCTGCAGATACCTGGGAAAAAACCCGCCAATTGATTGCAGATAATGCAACCTATCTAGAGTCCCTGGTTGAAAACACGCTTGAATCTGATCGGTTTAAAGAGCTTAAAGAAAAAAACGAGCGTATGGGCAACTTTAGTGGTGATGTTATCGCCCGATTTGAAAATGACCTGAAACGGTATGAATTATTTGCCAAGGCAGTGCGCAATCCAGATTATGAACTTTGCCCTTTGACAACAGAACGCACTTCACGCGTTTTACGAACAGACGGTGATGAACCTATCCAGATTGAAAAAATTACCTCTATGGAAGAAGAGTTTCGCTTTGATGTGGAACAGGAATGTAAAGACTACACAGCAAATGTCTTCCAGTGTGTGTTCTAAGATTGGGTAAAGTTATCAACAACGCGCGCGTTAATAGTACGTGTATCGCTTCTTTTCATCCTAAAATACGCTAGACTATTCAAGCCTATATATGGCACCAAAGCACATTGGTGGTGCATTGTATAGTATTGGAAGGGCTGTTTGTGAGACTAAAATTTTTAACACTTTTCATTATTTGCCTAGGCTTAACAGCCTGCGGCTCTACCACTGTGCCAGAGCCTGTAGGCATCGGACGAGACATTGATGAGTTGAAACGCAGCCCCTGTGCCTGTCTGGAGGTTCCGCAGGATTACTCAGACTGGACAGTACAAACCTGATAAAAAATATACTCAACAACTAAAGAAACCAGAACGCAACTGTGGCAACGCCTAACGACAAATTTTCTCCCCAGAGCCAGGATAACCTTGGGCCATATCCGACCAAGGTAGATGTTCCAGGCTTGGAAGCCCGGCGCTATATCTGGACGGCGCGGGCGTTTGCCATTGCGTTTTATATCAGCATGATTTTGAACATCGTTCTGGTCGCCGTCATTTTTAATCTTGTGCCTCTCAAGCGTGTGGAGCCCATGTTGGTTACTTTCTCTGACAAGGCCGATCAGATCGTCAAGATTGAGCCGTTCAGCAAAGGAACGCGGGGTTTTGAATTAATGACCGAAGCTTTGGCCAAAGAATACGTCACCATGCGCGAAGAAGTCCTTTTAAATACAGAAGTCATGGCAGACCGTTGGGGCCGCCTGGTACGCTTTAGAAGTTCTTCTCCTGTTTACAATCGCTTCGTGGAAGAGAAACAACCTTTGTTAGAACAAGCCAAGCGCAACCAAATTACGCGCACAACAAAAATTTTATCTGTGAACAAGTTTGGGCAGCGATCTTTACGGGTTGAATTTGAGGCAACCGACACCAGCCCTAGATTAGATGAACCACGCAGGACGACTTATGAAGTAATTATGCAGATTGCTTTCATTCCCCAACAAGTTTCATTTGAAGACAGGTACGTAAATCCGTTAGGCTTTACAGTGACAAAATACAGTATCAGGGAAAAGTTTGAATAATGCGCATCAGAATCTTGCACTTTGCCGTTTTAATACTGCTGGCCGGGCTGGTCAGCCAGGCTTATGCGCAGGTTTCTACTCTGCCATTACCGCCTTCTTCTGCCGGTGGATTCCCACAGCCTCCAGGAATCCAACAGCAGCAAATAGCCCCCCCGGCATTGCCAGCCCCTATTCCTTTACCAAACCAGACAACAACTGGTGGAACTGGCGCCATTTCCCAGCAAATTCAGGAACAAAGCCAGGGACTTTACCCTATCCTGGAACGTAATCCCACCTTGCCATTGGGGTCTTTGCAACGGGCCTGGGATGTACCTTATGCGTCCTCCGGACAAATTGCACCCGGCATCATCCGGTTTGTCTGGCGGCCTGACTTGGTCATGGCTGTTCGAAGCCGGGAATTCATGGTGACGACTCTGCACCTGCCTGATTTTGAGAAAGTGAACAGTATCGTCGTCGGAGATCCAGTTATTTTTGAGGTTCAACAGATCAAGCAAAACGTTATTGGTCTGCGACCCACACATGCCGGGGCGGACTCTAACATCACCGTCCTGGGGGCTTCGGGTAATGTCTACAGCTTCTATGTCAGATCAGAAGGGTTTAACTCTGATCAGGTTTCCGACATCACGGTTTATGTGGAAGCCAATCGCCCTTTGGCGGCAACCAGTTTTTCTCCTGGAGGGGGAGCCAGCGGGCAGAAAAGTAGCAGCATATCCACATCTGTGGATAGTTATGCCAGCACTCTTTCTACGGAACTGGCAGGAACACCCGGGTTCATTCCCAGCTACATTCAGGAGATTGCCTTCAATCCAGAGAATTTAAGCTTTGATATGACTATTTTGGCGCCAACTCCTGAAGACGCAGAGATTGCTCCGCTAAGAGTCTTCAACGATGGGGTCTGGACATACTTTGATTTTGGTGACAAAGTAGATTCAATGCGTCGTCCAGTGGTTTATCTGGTTTTGGATGAAGTGGATACACTGGTCAACACACGCACGGCAGGGCCAAAAGGAAATTTACTTGTTGCTGAAGCCGTTGGAGATTTCACACTTAGAAACGGAAATCGCG
The DNA here is from genome assembly GCA_028284025.1 of Alphaproteobacteria bacterium. Taxonomy (GTDB): domain Bacteria; phylum Pseudomonadota; class Alphaproteobacteria; order JANQSM01; family JANQSM01; genus JANQSM01. The sequence continues at coordinate 2,625 of JANQSM010000238.1, forward strand.
TTATTTGTGTGTACCGCCAACAAACTTTAGCAAAAAGACGGGGTGAGGATGCCTCAACCTTTGGTGATGCCTTCACGGTCAACAAGGACCAGCTGATCATATCGCCGGGGGCACAACCCGCTCCAACTGAAGACTTAAATGAAGTATCTACATGGTTTGAGTAAGGCTGAAATGATGAGAAAATTTACAACAATAACACACCGCTTTTTTATTCTGGCTCTGGTTTGCTTGTTCGTAACAGCATGTACCTTGCCACGGGAACCTGTACCAACCAAGTTTGACTTCAATGCTGAAAAGCCCGTTCCTGACCCGGAAGAACCTATTCTGGGTAAAGATGATAAAGCACCCATTGTAAATGTACCTCTGACGGCCAGTGTTCTGGTACCACAGCCTTTGGAAAAATCAGATCCTTTGCCCGACATTGAAATCCGTAACTTCAGTGCCGTGGATGCAACGGTGCTAGAGACCTTGCGTTTGCTTCTTCTGGATGAAGGCATTTCAGTATCAGCTGACCCGAACTTCACTGATGTGCGGGTCAATATTTTTGACTTAAACGGCAGCTTAACAGATGTCTTGGACCGCATCAGTGAAACAAGCGGCATTTATTATACCTACAAAAACGGCCTGTTGACTGTTTCTCCGCGGCGCACGTTTATCTTGCCATTGCCGCCGATTCAAGAATCCTTCAGTGGTATTTCCAATACAATCGCTGCCCTTGGCGCGTCAGACACATCTGTTGACAACTTT
>JANQSM010000249.1 GCA_028284025.1 Alphaproteobacteria bacterium
GATTTCGCGGGCAGCACACGCCAGAGGCTTTAAAAGTTCCAGGGCCATGTGTGGATCAGACGTGTCTCGTGCCAGTTTAAGTGCTTGCAGGTCGCCTGCTTTATCAAGAATATTGGATGTCATATTTTCTGCTCTTCTTTTATAAGTTCCTAAAAAGGATACAGCTTTTTTTATAAATGTCAAGGACTTCACGCTGCTTTAAGATCAAGCGCTGCCTTGAGAAGATTCTTTGTATAAGGATTTTTTGGTTTTGTAAAGACCTGATTTGCCGGGCCTTGTTCTACAACTTTACCATCCTTCATCACAATAATTTTATGAGACATTGCGCGCACCACTTGTAAGTCGTGACTGATAAAAATGTATGCCAGCTTGTATTTTTCCTGTAGGGCACGTAGCAACTTGACGATCTGCGATTGTACAGACATATCCAGTGCTGAAGTTGGCTCATCCAGAATCAGCAATTTAGGCCGCAGTACAAGAGCACGGGCGATGGCGATGCGCTGGCGTTGACCCCCCGAAAATTCATGGGGATACCGGGTCAGCATGTCGGGGGTCAACCCTACGTCCGTTAGAGCGTGGTAAATCAGGCGATCTTTATCGTCAACTGACAGTTCAGCCCTATGGACTTCCAAACCCTCGCTTAGAATTTCCCCAATTGACAGACGCGGGCTAAGCGAAGAAAACGGATCTTGAAATACCACCTGCATTTCGCTGCGTAAAGGCTTTACATCCCGGGCAGAGATTTTATCCAGCCGGTGTTTTAAGAACTGGATTTGTCCCCTGCTTTCAACCAGCCGCAACACAGCATAGCCCAAAGTCGTTTTACCTGATCCACTTTCACCAACAACGCCAAGCGTTTCTCCTAGTTTAAGATCCATCGAAATCCCGTCCACTGCCTTGACGTGATCAACGGTGCGCAGCAAAACACCCTTCTTAATCGGGAACCAAACTCTGACATTCTGGCAGGTCAGAATTTTTTGCGCCCCGGTCGGGACGGCCCTCGGTTTGCCTTTGGGCTGTGCCCCCAGTAACATTTTTGTGTACGCATGTTTGGGGGCTTTAAAAATGCT
>JANQSM010000255.1 GCA_028284025.1 Alphaproteobacteria bacterium
CATTTCGCCTGCATTTTTATAGTCTGAACTCCCGAATTTTTGGCGGTAGGAATTTTTAAGATGTGTCTTGAAAACAGCATCCACAGCCCCTGCTATCTGGCCCAGACGTTTTAAAAGGAAGGCCCGAATTTTAAAACCAACAGATCGTTTACGGGGGATGCCGGCCCCACCAATATACACCATTTTTTCAACCAGGTTGGGTTGGTTTGCCGCCAGTCGCGTCCCGACCCGGCAGCCAAAAGAATGCCCGATCAGTATAACGGGGTGCTTAAATTTTTGCTGTTTGATCCAGTTACCAATGGCCTGACCATAATCCGCGGTATTCCAGTTTTCTTTGGGGCGTTTTGATTTTCCAAAACCCGGTAAATCAATCAAATAATGGTGGGCCTGGTCTTTAAAAAAATCTGCAAGGGGCAGTAGAGATTTGTGGTCTTGCCCCCAGCCGTGCAGCCAAATGAATATATGCTGCGGCGATTTGCAGTCGGTGATTTCATGTATAAAGAACGGATCAGCGTTTTTAGCCATAGAAAATATGTGCCATTCAATCCACCAAAAAGCAAAACAAATTGTAACAACTGATTGAATATGTTGATGTGTATTTTGAAAAAGGCTATAACGAAGAAATATTATAAAAAAAGGTCAATTTGTTATATGCAGTATAAACATGCCAAAAAACAGGCATTGCTAAAAAAAGCCCTTACCCATCCAGACAATCATCTTGGTGCTAAAGAGAAAAAAGAGTTTGCTGAATTCGTTCAGCGTTTTTATCACAATACGTCTTTCGATGATATGAATGAATTTGAGGTGGAAGAGCTGTTGCACAACGCTCTTTCTATCTGGTCTTATGGATCGGAGCGTTCATCGAAGGTATCTGTTCGTTGCTATACCCCGACTCAGGCGCAAGATGGGTGGGAACCTAATTATTCCCTGGTAGAAATTGTCACTGATAATAAATCCTTTGTGGTGGATTCTACCACCAATCTTTTGATTCGTCTGGGGCTAACCCCCAAGCTGGTGATTCACCCGATCCTGGATACCGTTCGTAATTCAAAAGGTCAGCGTTTGAACAAGGTAAAAAAGGGGGAGGATTACAAGCTGGTGCAGGAATCTTTCTGTCAGGTTATTTTACCCCGGCTGGCTAATAAAAAAGAAGAAAACGATATTTGCGCCAAGATTCAGCATGTTCTGGAAGACGTAAACCTGTCTGTGGAAGACTGGTTGCAAATGCAACTAGCAGTTAAAAAGATTATCCGTGACCTGGATGAAAACAACCCGCCGGTAGGGGATGATCAACTACACCTGACGATTGAATTTTTGGACTGGTTGCTGGATGCCAATTTTATTTTCTTAGGGTATTGCGAATACAATTATCCAAAAAATTTGAAAGAAGGCAGGATCAAACCAGTTGCAGGATCTTCGCTTGGGGTTTTTCGGAATCGCAAGAAAAGTGGTGTCATTAAAAGCCGCATTGAACAGCGCTCAGTTGAAGAACAAGACTTTGCCGGCAAGGATCAGTTGCTGTTAATTACCAAAGCCAGTCAAAGATCTACCGTCCACCGCAATGTGTTTATGGATGTGATCACGGTCAAGCGGGTGGAGCGATCTGGCAAGGTAAAGGGAGAATACCGTTTTATCGGGCTGTTTACATCCCAGGCCTATAGTGCAAGTGTTCGTAAAATTCCATTGCTGTCGAACAAGGTCAACAATGTCATCAAAAAAGCCGGGTTCACGCACGCCAGTCACAATTATAAAGGGTTGGTGCATACCTTGGAAACGTTCCCGCGTGATGACTTATTTCAGATTGAGGAAGATGATCTTCTAAAAATTTCTACCGGCATTCTTCATCTGCAAGAGCGCAAGAAAACGGCTGTTTTTGTGCGGGAAGACCGTTTTAAACGTTATGTATCTTGTTTGGTTTATTTGCCGCGCGAAGTGCTTTCTACGGATGTGCGCTTGAAGGTAGAAGACATCCTGGAGGAAGAGTTCCATGGCCATATTTCTACTCATTATCTTTCGGTGACGGATTCTCCGTTAGCGCGGCTAAATTATATTATCGTGTTTGATAACGGGTTTACAAAATACAATCTGGAGAAAGTCCAAGAAAGGGTGGATATTATTGCCCGATCGTGGCGGGATCAATTCGCCAAGGCTTTAAGTGAGAAGATGGGCAGTGATGGTCTGGAATTGTTTGAACTTTATGAAAATTCTTTTTCGCCAGCTTATCAAGAACTCAATGACGCGCAAGATACCCTTGTGGATGTGATGGAAATTGAGAAAGTGGAGCCTCAAAACCCGCTGCGGATCAATTTAACGCATAGCCACAAAGATGAAGGCAACCAGGCGCAGATCCGGCTTTACAATCTGGACCGACAGGTCACGCTCTCAAAAATACTTCCTGTTTTTGAAGACATGGGACTGAATATTATAAGTGAAGTAACGTTTGATATTAAACACCCCCGTTACAAACAGGATTTGTGGATCCATGATTTTGCCCTGGAAAACGTGTTTTCAGAAAACACCTTCATGGATTTAAAAGAAAATTTTGAACAGGCCTTTACCAATATTTGGGAAGGTCGGGCGGAGAGTGACAAGTTCAACCAGCTTATTTTTTGCGCCAATATGACGTGGAAGAATATTGGCGTCTTGCGGGCCTATGCAAAATATTTGCGTCAGGCTAACTTTTCTCTCAGTCAGGATTTTATCCAGGAAACTCTGGTGCGTCATGCCAAGATTACCTCGCGTGTTGTAGATTACTTTAATGCCAAGTTTGATCCCAGCCTTGAAAAAGGGCGCGCAAAGCTGATTGATAAAATTGAGAATGATTTGAAAACGGTATTAAACCTGATCAGCAACCGGGATGAAGATCGTGTCTTCCGCAGCTTTATAGATTTGATCAAAGCCACGTTGCGAACCAACCGTTTTACGACCCGTTTTATTTCTGATTCTAAAGAAGATTTATATTTAGCATTTAAGCTGGATAGCACAAAAATTGACTTGTTGCCGGATCCCAAACCTGCGTTTGAGATTTTTGTGTATTCTCCCAGAGTGGAAGGTGTTCACTTGCGTGGCGGCAAGGTGGCGCGCGGTGGAATTCGCTGGTCGGATCGCAAAGAAGATTTCCGCACGGAAATTTTGGGCTTGATGAAAGCTCAAATGGTGAAGAACACAGTGATTGTACCTGTGGGTTCGAAGGGAGGGTTCGTCGCCAAGAAGTTGGAAGACACTATGGTGCGAGAAGAAGTTGGTAGAGAAGTCGTCGCTTGCTATCAGATTTTCATTTCCGCGTTGCTGGAAATCACGGACAATTACATTTCCCGCAAGATCATTCACCCGCAGCAAGTCACACGCCATGATGAAAGAGATCCCTATTTGGTTGTGGCAGCAGATAAAGGAACAGCAACTTTTTCTGACATTGCCAATGAAATTTCCCTGTCTAGAAAGTTCTGGCTTGGCGATGCGTTTGCTTCCGGAGGGTCGGTTGGCT
>JANQSM010000256.1 GCA_028284025.1 Alphaproteobacteria bacterium
CTTCCATAAAGCCCGAAAAGCGCGCGCGGAAGAAATAATCGGGTAATAATGCACCCCGTAACTTACGGCAATCTCGGCCACACGATAAGGCATTCCAGCACCGCAGGTCACTCCATGAATCAAGCCTTTGGCTCCTTCCAATACGCCGTGCAGGATGCGCTCTGCGCCACCCATTTCCCACAATACATTCATGTGAATCGGTGCTTTCCCCCCGGTAATATCATGAGCTGTGCGGGCTTGATGAATCCCCCCTTGAATGCCATACGCAACAAGTTCTTCATGACGTTGGCTGCGGGTTTTACCGTGATAGATAATCGGGATTAAATCCCCGTTTTCATCATAGGAGTCCGCATTCACCCCGGAAAACGTTCCTACACCCCCTGCCGCTGCCCACGCGCCAGAGCTTTCACCATTGGAAACACCAATTCCCTTGCCGCCTTCAACCAGGGGCAGGATTTCAAAACCAGAAATGTTAATGGGGTTTAATGTAATGCTCACTCTTTGTACCAGTGCCTCGTTAAAACTTCGTGTTTGCAATTGCCTTCTTATTTTATATATAAAAAGTACCAGCATTAACAACAGGAAGAGATAAAAATGTCAACAAAAACTCCCGATCTTGAGAATTCTGCCCCCACGCTAGCAGAAATGCAGCACATTGTGGCCGGTCTTCCTGCTCCAGATTTAGCTGTTAAAACGGCAGCTTTAGAAAAAATCACGGCTTTGCAAGCAACACATTCCTTAGGAAAACTGGCAGATCTGGTTTTGTTTATGGCCAATGCACAGCAAACGGAGATGCCTCATATCCGCCATCCGCGCATTGCCTTGTTTTTGGCTAATTACAAAAATACTCCCAATACGCCTGAAACTAAAAAAGCCGTGGAAGCAATGATGGAGGGGACTTCTGCCCTAAACAATTTATGCCAGACACTGGATGCCGATGTGCGATTATATGAATTGTTGCCTGATGAAACAACAGACGGCCTGACACCAGAAGACAGTGCCCATGCCATGGCCTATGGTATGATGGCCGTCGAGCCAGGGGTAGACTGTCTGGTTCTGGATAGCCTCAGTTCTGGTGCCATTGCAGCGGCGCACACTATTCTTGAAAAAAAGGAAACTTCTTTTGAAGAACTTGCCTGTCTGGCAGGACGGGATATTGCTGCCATGGCAGGAGCCATTATTGCGGCCAGTCTGGCCAATGTGCCTGTCATTCTAGGCAGTCCGGCTGCTGTAGCCGCCGCATACCTGATCTATCAGGAAAATCCAATAGCCCTTACACATGGTATTCTGGCCTGCGAACATTCTTTGTCATTACCTGGCCTTGTACCTATTTTGGACAAAAACTTTGCCCCGTCACCGTTGACCGGTGCCACAGCCGTACAAATTTTGCGAACTGCTTGTGAAATTCTGGCCTAACGTTCCTGATCTCCGACACCAAGCAGCGCCAGCATTTTAGGAGTTACAAGCATTGGCAGGTCAATTTCTTCCTCCATTACGGGTTGCGCCAGTAAAAGAAAGTTTCGAAGGACATTAAGGGTTTGTCGTAACCCTAACACAGCAGTCGCAAGACTTTCCAGATAGTCCGTATTTAAAACCTTACCCTCTGGAACAGGCCCCACATTAAAATGGAAATACTTGTATTCATGCACTGTTTCATCTAAGCGGCGCCTACCAGATTCTGGATCTTCATCATAGACATGTGGAAGCACCCCCAGTTGCTCTAGTTGAGAATAAACCTGACGGCCCAGGCGCTGTAATTCTTCTACATCAAAGGAAGCAGATTCAGGATTATCCCCGGCTTTTAGATGGTCATAAAGAGAATGCGGGTTTAATTTTGCGTCCTCTTCATTAAAACGCGTTTCAATATCTTGACGGCGGCTGTTAACAAATTTTTCAATCTGGCGATACTTTTTTCTCGCATCCCAGTTTATGAAAAAACCAGGGCGGCGTAATTCAATTATTCTTCCCTTCAGACGTGGAAAGAGAGGAGGAGCAGATAGGAATGTTATAATGGTGGGAGCATCCCTCCTTCGTTCCCATTTCCCTAAATCACTTTTTGCATCCTCTGGCATAAAAACAAAAACCATCATCAGCATAAGGGCACAGTGTTTTCGATATTCGATTTCTTCCTGCCTTGATGTAACTTTAAAAGTTGTATCAACCAAAGATTCCAAATCTCTCAATACCTGTTCTCCCCCGGGAGTGTCGCAGATAATTTTCCTGAGAAGGTCTTGTCGCTGAATAAGGCTAGCATCCAGCAGAGCTTTTACCGCTGAAAGGAGTGTGTTTACTTTCTCATGCAGTTGTTCGCATAATTCCTGAACCTGCATGTCGGTTGCAGGGTGTTTATCTATCTCATCTGACATTTGTCATTCCTTTATATACTGTGGATCTGGCCTAGCGTTCCTGATCTCCGACACCAAGCAGGGTCAGCATTTTAGGAGTTACAAGCGTTGGCAGATCAACTTTTTCCTCCATTACAGGTTTTATCTCTGAAAGGGTTTCTTCTAGCTGCATAAGAGTTCGCCGCAGTTGTAACAAGGCCGAAGCAACACTT
>JANQSM010000275.1 GCA_028284025.1 Alphaproteobacteria bacterium
CTTTTAATTTATCCTGGCCAATAAAGTCATCCAGACATTCTGGGCGCAAGGCACGTTCAAACCGGTCTACCGGTTCGTTGTATTCTTGATCAATTATGCGTTCTGGTGTGTTCATATCAGGCAGATAGCTCCTTCAGGCCGGCAGAAATGAGATCTTGAATGTGGGGGTCATCCATGTTGGAAGCAACACGGGCAACAGCTGCATAAGCTTCTGCCCGACCAAAGCCCAGATTAACAAGAGCAGAAATCGCGTCATTTTCAACAACATTTTGGGTATTAGCCGGGGCTGGTGTAGATAGGTTTTCAGACGGAGCATGTGCAAAACCGATGGTTCCCGCCTTGCTTTTTAATTCATTTACAATGCGCTCAGCCAATTTGGGGCCAACCCCATCTGCACGGGTTATCATTTTTTTGTCCTGGGCAGCGATGGCAGTATTAATTTCATCCGGAGATAAAACACTCAAGATAGCTAAGGCAGCTTTTCCTCCAACACCTTGCACCGATTGCAACATTTTAAACCAGTCTTTTTCATGGGAAGTCAAAAACCCGAACAGGGTGATTTGGTCTTCGCGCACGTGAGTATCCACATGCAGACTGACCACGCCTGGCAAGGTGGCAAGCTTGTTTAACGTCCGGGAAGAACAATGCACCAGATAGCCCACACCATTCACGTCCACTACGGCCCAGCCGTTGCCTGTTGAGTCAATTGTTCCAGAAAGTTTGGCAAACATGAGGTAAGTATAGCTGCGACAACCGTGTTCTAAAAGCTATAATTTTTTATCCCCGGCTTAAGTCCCCGTGCGGGCTTTGTATGCACTTTGGCCAAAGGACATATAATGTGCATGACAGATGGCCACGGCCAGGGCATCGGCTGCATCTTCTGATTCAATGATAGCTGTGGGCAGCAGGCGCTTGATCATATCACTCACTTGCTGTTTTTCAGCATGACCTACCCCAGTGACGGATTTTTTTACTTTGTTGGCCGGGTATTCACTGACCGGGATATGACGATAAGCTGGTGTCATCATCACGACACCGCGGGCAGCTCCCAGTTTTAGGGTAGATACGGGGTTCTGGTTGACAAAAGTTTCTTCCACTGCCGCAGTTTTTGGCTGGAAATGATCAATAAGTGCCAGTAGTTCTTCATATAAGAAAGCCAGCCGTTTTGGTAAAGTGAGACTGGTATCTGGATCAATGGATCCGTTGGCAATATGAATCAACTGATTGCCTTTGGCTTCAATAATGCCCCACCCGGTATGGACCAACCCGGGGTCCAGGCCCAATATTCGCATCATGGTAAAATCCTCCTTTTTAAAAGGTCAGGCTGTCATTTTAGCCAGAATTTCTTCCGATACATCAAAATTG
>JANQSM010000289.1 GCA_028284025.1 Alphaproteobacteria bacterium
GCTTCTGCAACCGCGCCACTGATGACGTTTAGGACAATTTTTTGCAACAGAATATTTTCAGTATTAAAATCTGCATCTTGCAAAACGTTGGTGGTATAGCGCGCGGCGGCCTCAAAATCATTAATGCGGTTGGCGTGGCTGGCCGCTAAAAAACTTGAGAATCGTGAGGGGCCATAATTTTTCTGGCTAACTTCCAGTTTTTCTTGCGGCAAGTTGGTGGTTTTTTCCTGGCCCATGTCCAAATCCAGAAAAGAAGCACTGCTACAGCTTGCAAGTAGTACCAATAAAAGAACAAATCCCAGCCAAGAAGCCAGGTTTTTCAAGGCATTCGGCAGTGCCGCAAAAGTTATCCGCATATATGTCAAACTCTTTGTTCCCTCTTTGATAGCGTTTTTGCTAGACTCATTCTAATGGAATCGACTCATAAATAAACTTTTTTAATAGACTGCCATGCGATCGCCACAGGCTTTTCACATTTTAACCTGGTACCGGGAATCCGGCATTGACGAAGCACTGGCCTGTGATCCCGTTAACAAATATGGGGTCAAGGCCCCGCAGGTTCAAGCCACTGCCCTTCCTGCATTGGCGGAAAAACCTTTGGAGTTAGAAGGTATTACCAGCCTGGAGGATTTGCGGGCTACATTGGATACTTTTGATGGCTGTGCTTTGAAAAAGACGGCGACCAATACGGTTTTTGCCGACGGGAACCCTCAATCCAGTTTAATGTTGATCGGGGAAGCGCCTGGATTTGAAGAGGACAAGCAAGGCAAACCTTTTGTTGGGGTTAGCGGCAAATTGTTGGATAAAATGTTTCAAAGCATTGGGTATGACCGCACAAGCCTTTATATTTCCAATATTTTATTCTGGCGTCCCCCGCAAAACCGCCAGCCGACCACAGAGGAAATAGAAACCTGCTTACCATTCATCAAGAAACACATTGACCTTGTCCGGCCCAAGGTTCTGGTTTTTGTTGGTGGGGTGGCGGCTAAATCTTTATTAGGTACCCGCGATGGCATTATGAAAACCCGGGGCCGTTGGGTGGATTACACACTGGAAGATGGGTGCAAAATTCCCGCTATGCCGATTTTTCACCCAGCGTTTTTATTGCGTTCTCCGGCGCAGAAAAAATTTGCCTGGCGTGATTTGTTGCAGATCCAGCAAAAATTGAAAGAGCTTGACCATGCCTGACTTTAGTTTGGAAGACCAACATGATGGTATGGTTGTTGGAGTGGATGAAGTCGGCCGTGGTCCCAGTGCCGGGCCGGTGGTTGCTGCAGCTGTAATTTTTGACCGCCCAAAAGTTTGCCCGACACTGGCAGCAGCTTTGAAAGATTCTAAACTTCTGAGTGCCCGGCAACGCGAAGCTTTAGTGCCTAAGATTGGGGCGTGCGCACAGATTGCTATAGGTCAGGCCAGTGTAGAAGAAATTGATGAAATCAATATCTTTCAAGCCAGTTTGCTGGCTATGCGCCGTGCAGTGGAGGGTTTGGAATTACGTCCCCATGTGGCATTAATAGATGGCACCCATGCGCCTAAATTAATGTGCAAAACCGTGACAGTGATTAAGGGAGATAGCAAAAGTTGTTCTATTGCGGCGGCATCCATTATTGCAAAAACTAATCGTGATCAATTGATGCAGGACCTTGACCAGCAGTTTCCTCAGTATGGTTGGGGGCGCAATGCCGGTTATAATACCCGTGAACATCTTGAAGCTTTGCAACAATTTGGAGTAACCGAGCACCACCGACGCAGCTTCGCACCGGTGAAGGCAGCCCTCAAAGCGGCTTGATTATGGCTTAATCTTTTCCTGATCTTGGTTTGAGGTGTCTGTTTCGGTTTTTACTTTTGCATCTACCGGCAACAGGATGGTCACCGTTGTTCCCTTGTCGGTTTCTGATTCCAAAGTTACATCCCCGCCGTGCATTTCAACAAAGCTTTTTACCAATGTTAATCCAATACCGGTTCCTGATGGACGGTTTGTTCCGCCACTGGTCCCGCGCTCAAATTTCTGAAAGACTTTGTCTTTTAAGCTTGCTGGAATACCAATGCCGGTATCTGCAACCACAAAGACATAAACTTCCCCTTGCTCTTTTTCCTGTCGGGATACTTTAAATTCAATGGTCCCGCCTTCCGGGGTGTAGCTGACCGCATTCACCAACACATTAAACAAAGCTTGTTGTAGCCGGTTTTTATCAGCAACAATTTCGCCAATATCTTCAGGACAGTTAATTTCAAGTGTTAAGTTCTGGCGCTTGGCACGATCTTCCAGCATGCCAGAGAGAGAGGACACCAGATCATAGACATTAAATTTTTTGAATTCCAATGCCATATAACCTGCTTCAATGGCGGCCAGATCAAGAATATCATTAATCAGAGCGCGTAATTCTTCAGAAGCTGTGATAATACCTTTGGAATATTCATGCTGTTTCTCATTCAGAGGTCCGAAATATTGTTGATCCAGAATCTCGGCAAATCCCATCACTGCATTTAATGGGGTTCTCAAGCCATAAGATACATTGGCAATAAATTCAGACTTTAACTCATCCGCTGCTTCCAGTGCTTTATTTCGGTCTCTTAAAGCCTGCTCAATCTTAAACTGGTCAGTAATATCAATATAACTTAACAGACTTGCCCCGTCGGGCAGAGGTACTACCGCATATTCTAGAACGGTCTCATCGCTGCGTTCCAGGCGGCCACTTTCCATTCCACGGCTGGTTAGTAAAGCCATTTGCTGCTTTTTAAAAGTGTCCCAGTCCGCGGTTCCATCAAACAGAGATTTATTTTTTTCTAGAAGCTCTGAGAAATGAAACTCTACCTCATTGCCCGTCTCATCTGTAGGGGCTTGCCATAATTTACGATATACCGGGTTGGAAAGCTTTATGCGCCCATCACTGCCGTACACGGCTACCCCTTCGTACAAGTTGTCCAGCGTTTCGCGTTGTACTTCAATCAAAGTGTTTAAGGAAGAGGTCAGCTCCAGGTTTTCTGATACATCCTCATACATGAACATAAGCCCGCCCAGGGGGTGGGGATTGATATTGACCTTAAACGTCCGGCCATCAGGCAGATGCAAAAGATCTTCCTGGCTTTCGATCAATGAAGAAAACAATTTGTCT
>JANQSM010000016.1 GCA_028284025.1 Alphaproteobacteria bacterium
TTTTTAAAGATGAAGCCGGTAGTAGAATTCATGACGTTTAACTTTGCAATGCAAGCCATTGATCAAATTATTAATTCAGCCGCAAAAACACTTTATATGTCAGGGGGACAGATGGGGTGTCCGATGGTGTTTCGCGGGCCTAACGGAGCCGCTTCACGGGTAGGGGCACAGCACTCTCAATGTTATGCCAGTTGGTATGCTCATGTCCCAGGTTTAAAAGTAATTTCACCTTATTCCGCCGCTGATGCCAAAGGATTATTAAAATCCGCCATTCGGGATCCAAATCCTGTGGTTTGCCTGGAAAATGAATTACTTTACGGTCAAAGCTATGACGACGTTCCAGCGGATCCGGACTTTACGATTCCGATCGGTAAAGCCAAGGTCGTTCGTCAGGGTGAAGATGTTACCATTACTGCGTTTTCTATTATGGTTGGAAAAGCACTGCAAGCAGCTGAAATTCTAGCAGAGCAGGGAATTTCAGCTGAAGTAATCGATTTACGCACTGTCCGTCCGCTGGACGTGGCGACAATTGTAGATTCTGTGAAGAAAACCAACCGCCTTGTTGCAGCCGAAGAAGGCTGGCCAGTGGCTGGGATGAACGCAGAAATTGCTATGCTGATGATGGAGCATGCCTTTGATTATCTGGATGCGCCTGTGGTGCGTGTAAATGCAGTTGACGTTCCGCTACCTTATGCGGATAATTTGGAGAAACTGGCTCTGCCGCAGGTGGAAAACATCGTCGATGCAGTGAAAAAAGTCTGTTATAAATAGGAAGAAATTATGCCGATATCCGTTCTGATGCCTGCTTTATCTCCGACCATGACGGAAGGAACTTTGGCAAAATGGCTTAAAAAAGAAGGTGAAGATATTTCTGCCGGAGATGTTCTTGCAGAAATTGAAACTGACAAAGCCACTATGGAAGTGGAAGCCGTAGATGAAGGTAAACTTGGTAAGATTTTAGTCCCAGCTGGAACGGAAAATGTCCCGGTGAATGAGTTGATTGCTGTATTGTTGGAAGATGGAGAAGACGTTAAATCCATTAATTTAGATAGCCTGCAAGCAGGATCGGCTAATTCAAATGAAAAAGTGGAAGAAAAGCCAGCTGCTGCTCCAGCAACGCCGACGGCTAATGAAGCACCTCTTGAAGTAAAAATGGCACCGACACCTCAACCGGTGTCTTCCTCTAAAGACAATAGAATTGTGGCCTCTCCATTGGCTAAACGTTTGGCTAAGGAAAAAGGTATTAACCTGGCAATGGTCAAAGGATCTGGCCCTCATGGGCGGATTATTCGACGTGATCTTGAGAACTTCAGCCCATCTGCTGCGGGTGGCGCAATGATGACAGCAGTTCCTCCACGGGATTCATCCGGTATGCCGGCGCATGATTTGGTGAAAAATAATAACATGCGCAAAGCCATTGCCCGGCGTTTGCAACAATCCAAACAACAAGTGCCCCATTTCTATCTGACTGTGGAATGTGAAATTGATGCGCTTTTGGTGTTACGTAAAAGCATTAACAAGAAAGCTGAACGAGATGCCCAGGAAGGCCAAAAACCAGCCTATAAGGTTTCGGTAAATGATTTTGTGATTAAGGCTGTTGCTATGGCCTTGATGGAAGTACCAGAAGCCAACGCTGCGTGGGGAGATGACGCCGTTAAAATGTTTAAATCCGCTGATGTCGCTGTGGCTGTAGCGATTGAAGGTGGACTTATTACCCCGATTATTAAGGATGCCCAGGCTAAATCCATGGTTATGATTTCAAATGAAATGAAAGAGCTGGCTGCTAAAGCCCGTAATGGTCAGTTGCAACCTGCCGAGTATGAAGGTGGAACATTTAGTATTTCCAATCTTGGCATGTTTGGAATTGATGAATTTTCGGCGATTATCAATCCGCCTCAAGGGGCCATCCTGGCCGTCGGTCAGGGCGCAGAAAAACCTGTCGTAAAAGACGGGCAGATTACAACGGCAACGTTGATGAAATGTACGCTTTCAACTGACCACCGAGTCATAGACGGGGCTGTGGGGGCGCAATTTATGCAGGCTTTCCAGGAATATATCCAGGATCCTGCCATGATGCTGATTTAACCCAGGGGATAGCTCTGTGAATTTCCTATGGCCTTCCATTGATTCTAAAACTGATGCTGAAGCAGCCTGTACTTTTGTTGGAACAGGGACTCTTGTTTTGGCCGCAGTGATTTTTTTATTATATCTACTAAAACAGGTAGCAGGTCTTTCTTTGGCTGATCAGTTGATGAGACTCCCTTTGTACGATCAAGCACAGGCCTATGTAAGCTATGATGTCCTGTCTATTGAACTCTTGATTGGAGCAGGGGTTATGGCCCTGTATGGTGTATTTATCTTGTTACATTCACGGGTTATGGCGTTTTTATACTTTATGGAAGCTTTATTTACATTGGGATCAATGTTGTTTATTTTCAAACAATACACCCTTGCACGGCTAATTTTGTGGCTTCTAGCAACCTTTTTCGGGTTGCACGCGATTAGAGCCACTGACGCAGTGCATAAATTTGAAAAACAGGAAAAGAGGCAAAGACAATGAGCACTGATACCTTTGATTGCATGATCGTTGGAGGAGGCCCAGGCGGCTATGTCGCTGCTATCCGTGCGGCCCAGTTAGGCATGAAAACGGCTGTTATAGAACGTGAGCATTTAGGAGGGATTTGCTTAAATTGGGGGTGTATTCCCACCAAAGCTTTACTACGATCTTCTGAAATTCATCACCTTTTTAATAATTCAGAAGAATTTGGCTTTAAAATAAAAGGTTTAGAAGTTGATTTTAAAAAAATAGTTCAAAGATCCAGAGATGTATCTAATAAATTAACTTCTGGTATTAAACACCTGATGAATAAGAATAAAATTACTGTTATTGAAGGAGAAGGTAAACTTCTTGGAAAAGGCAAAATCACCGTAGAAAAAGGCAAGAAAAAACAGGAATATACTGCCAAACATATTATTCTGGCTACGGGTGCTCGCGCCCGTATTCTGCCAGGCCTGGAGCCAGATGGTAAGCTTGTATGGACATATCGCGAAGCAATGGTCCCCGATGCAATGCCAAAAACCTTGCTTGTTGTAGGTTCAGGGGCGATAGGAATAGAATTCGCCAGTTTTTACCACAATATGGGGGTTAAGGTTAAAGTAGTTGAGGTTTTAGACCGGATTTTGCCGGCAGAAGATGAAGAAATCTCAAAATTTGCTCGTAAATCCTTTGAAAAACAGGGAATTAATATTGCTACAGAAACCAAGGTAACAAGCCTTAAAAAAGGAAAATCTAGCGTTACGGCTACCATTGAAGATAAAAAAGGTAAAAAGACTGAAGAAACCTTTGATCGCGTGATTATGGCTGTCGGTGTGGTTGGAAACACTGAAAATCTTGGGCTGGAAAACACTAAAGTAAAAGTTGAGAAAAACGCCATTGTCACTGATGAGTGGTATCGCACGCATGAACCATATGTATATGCAATTGGTGATGTGGCGGGTGCCCCGTGGTTAGCACATAAGGCATCCCATGAAGGTATTATTTGTGTTGAAAAGATTGCTGGCAAGAATGATGTACATCCTCTTGATAAATTAGCTATTCCAGGCTGTACGTACTGTATGCCGCAAGTGGCAAGCGTGGGCTTGACAGAAACCAAAGCCAAAGAGGCTGGTCACAAGGTCAAAGTTGGCCGTTTCCCGTTTCAAGGGAATGGAAAGGCCATTGCGCTTGGGGAGCCAGAAGGTCTGGTAAAAACAATTTTTGATGAACAAACCGGTGAATTGCTGGGTGCACATATGATTGGAGCCGAAGTAACGGAGATGATTCAAGGGTTTTGTGTGGCAAAAACACTTGAAACAACGGAAGCTGACTTGATGCATACTATCTTTCCACACCCGACATTATCTGAAATGATGCATGAATCTGTGCTTGATGCTTATGGTCAAGTAATCCATTATTAGAAAAGGCAAATTCAGAATTCAGCAGGAAAGGCGGTCTTTTTGAAGCACGGCAATCAATTCAAGGATCTGGAAGTCTATAAATCTCGTATTACGGAGCCTCAAACCAGTAAAAACCCATTTCTATGGCTGATCCCAGTTATATTCATCGTTTGCGTTTATAATGTTTATACGGGCTATTCTGATTACACACTCTCGCAGTCTGTTCGAGGAATAAGTGTTGAAATTATCCAGCGTAATCAGGATCGCTTCAAACTCCCTGAAGTTTTGGAAAACAAAGTGCAAAGTATTAGCAGTGAGGAAGAATACCGCCAGGCTTTCAAAGAATATTCCCAACAACTTAAATTCAGAATCGGAATTTATCTGGCAACCTTCATTATTGCTGTGGGTCTACTATGGAAAGATATAATTGCTATTTTCGGCACAGCGGTATTTCTGGTGATTGCAAGTGGTTACACGCTGTTTACAGCTTCCTTAGGCGCAGCGATGATTGATTTCACCATATTTGTAATATTGCTGTTCTTTGTGCTGAAAATGGAAGAATAGTAAGGCGCCCTTGCTTTTTTAATATAAAAGCAATAAATAAATAGCATTATTCATTAATGAAAAATTGTGAAACCATGTCAAATACAACGCTTCTTGAAAAGCAAAAACAAGCCGCTGCGCGCCATCCAGAAAAACAGAAGAATCCGGACCGACCAATGGGCCGCAAACCTGAATGGATTCGGGTAAAGGCCCCGACATCAGAGGAATACTTTAAAACCAAAAAATTGATGCGTGATTCAAACCTGCACACAGTTTGCGAGGAAGCAGGGTGCCCTAATATTGGTGAATGTTGGTCAAAAAAACATGCCACTGTCATGATTATGGGAGATACCTGTACCCGGGCTTGTACGTTTTGCAATGTAAAAACAGGCGTTCCGGGCAAACTGGACCCGTTTGAACCGTTTAATTTGGCTAATGCGGCAGAAAAGTTAGCTTTAGAGCATATTGTTATCACTTCTGTTGATCGGGATGATTTAAAAGACGGCGGGGCAAATCACTTTAAAGAAGTTATTGAAGCTTTGCGCAAGCGCTGTCCTGATACCACTATTGAGATTCTAACCCCTGATTTTCTGCGAAAAGAGGGGGCTGTTGAGAAGGTTATGGAATCTCCCCCGGATGTCTTTAATCATAATCTGGAAACTGTGCCGCGTTTATACCTGCCGGTGCGGCCAGGAGCACGGTATTTTCATTCTTTGCGCATTTTGCAGCGTGTAAAAGAAGTTGATCCCCATGTGTTTACTAAATCAGGAATTATGGTGGGTCTTGGTGAAACACGTGAAGAAATCATGCAGGTGATGGATGATATGCGCTCTGCGGATGTTGATTTTATTACGATTGGCCAGTACCTTCAGCCAACGCCAAAGCACCATCCTGTTGATCGTTTTGTGACACCAGATGAATTTGATCAATACGCTCAAATTGCTCGTTCCAAGGGGTTTCTTATGGTTTCAAGTTCTCCACTCACGCGGTCCAGTTATCACGCCGGGGATGATTTTCGCCAGCTTAGGCAAGCACGCGAGAAAAAACTGGCTAAAGCTTCTAAATAGTCTTTATATTTTTATTGATTTATAAAAGAGACATATGATATATATCTTTTAAAGATACGGTAATTGTAGGTAGAAAATGTCACAAAAATTTTGTGTAGACACATTTAAAAATATAGAAAACTTAAACCCGGAAGAGCTTCAAGAACTCAAAAGCCGTCTGGGGGAAATGACTTTTGGAGAGATACTTGATCTTTTATCGGATTGCTGTCTAGATCCCCTTAAAACAGCAATTGAATTAAGTAGGTACGCAGCTGCAGAAGAAGGGATTGTATCAGAAATATATGACCTTTCCTTGAGCCTGGTCTTATTTGATGAAGTTTTACGGGCAAAAAAACCAGAGCCAGGAGAAGATTCAGAACTTCATATAGACTGTCTAAGCGGTTTCTTAAAAGATCTGCTTACTGTTACAAATGCTGTACTTGATCAAGGTGACTACCATCCACTTTTAGCATTTATGTTTGATAGTACTACGAGAACACTTGATAAAAGTCTTATTAAGGCATTAGAACTACACCATATGGAACAGGAAGATTTTCCAGGTTATGAAGCGAGAGTGGAGATTTTAGGTAAAGAAGATGGTGCCGCCACTTTTGATCTTTCAAAACACCCTTATGTACGTGCATACCTGTTAGGTGGTGGATATGTAAGATGACAGAAAGAACAATTGTAACATTCAAAAATCTACAAAATTATTCAATTGATGAAATCAAGGAATTCCAAGAAACTTTGCTGAATTTATCAGTTGAAGAAATGCTTCAGTTTATTTATGAGCATTGCCTTGAATTATATATAGATGCCTTTTGCGAATATCAGAATATGAATGAGGCTGGCTTAAAACCAACAGCAAGCGACTCATCCCATTTATCAGTGAT
Organism: Alphaproteobacteria bacterium; assembly: GCA_028284025.1. Classification (GTDB taxonomy): domain Bacteria; phylum Pseudomonadota; class Alphaproteobacteria; order JANQSM01; family JANQSM01; genus JANQSM01. Next base: position 6,419 of record JANQSM010000016.1, read on the forward strand.
GTACGGTCACGCATTCGGCCTTGTTTTTGTGCGCGATCTTTTAGCAGAAAAGGAAGCTCGAGGAGATTATACTCAAGCTGAGAAAGAGGCCTGCTATAACACTTTTCACATGTTAACCGGACATATTGAAGATTTGCTGCAGTGTGGCCATTATCCCCCTTTATTTGCTTTTATAATGGGAGAGCCTGAAAATACAAAAATTTCTCTTTGTGAAGCTTTGGCAATGCAGGCCAGGGAACATGCCGAGCTTGGAAAATTGAGGACTAAAAAACAGAAAATACGTGCAATGGATAGTCCAGCAATAAACAGCCCTTTTGTCCGCACTTTTCTTTTGCAGCGAGGTCGCACTGCATAGTTGGCAGTGAGGTAAAAATCCCGTATTCTTCACAAATGCCAAAGCATACAGAAACGCGTCTCTTATCCTATACACCTGATCAACTTTTTGAACTGGTCATTGATATTGAAAGGTACCCGGAATTTTTACCCTGGTGTTCATTGGCCCGTATTCGTAAACAGGAAGAAGCTATAATTGTTGCTGATCTAGCAATTGGCTACAAAATATTTAATGAGCGCTTTACCAGCCAGGTTGAATTTTGCCGCCCTCAGGAAATTAGGGTAGTTTATAAGGATGGGCCGTTTAAATACTTACATAACTCCTGGAATTTCAAGGAAGTAGCTCAAAATGGTGAAATATTTACCGAGGTAGACTTCTTGGTTGATTTTGAATTTAAATCCCGCTTACTGGAAACTGCAATGCGGTCTATCTTTACCAAAGCCGTATTTAAGATGGTGAATGCCTTTGAGCAGCGGGCAGCTTCCCTCTATCAATAACTTTATTCTTTTCTCCTTATCCCCAGTTTTGTAATTATATTACAATAATTTATTGCCTTTTAGAATACAATAATATATACTTTAAGGAAGAATTAATAAAAATATGAGGGGCTAAGGGCATGAGAAAAGGGCTATATCTTACATTTTTATCCCTTATAACTGCTTTGTTTT
>JANQSM010000020.1 GCA_028284025.1 Alphaproteobacteria bacterium
TTGTTGGCGCGCCATATGTCCCAAACGTGATTCCACAGCCGGCGGATCAGGAAGATCAACCCCGACACGGCCATCAGCGTCCTGGTCAAACAACAATGGCTCTTCAATGTGGAGGGCTTTATTACCAGTGAAGGTAGATGTTTTCATTTCACACCTCCCCCAGTTTTTGAATCAGCTGATCCATATCTTGTTCGGTATTTAATTCCGTAACCGCAATTAATAATAAATTCGCTAAATCTTTTTGGTCAGGATAAAACCGTGAGACTGGTACTCCTGCCAGAATTTTCTCTGACGCCAAAGTTTCCACCACTTGTGCCGCAGGCTTTTTCAAACGCACGGTAAATTCATTGAAAAAGGCACTGGTTAAAACTTCCACACCCACAGTTTCAAGTTTTTCAGCCATTTGCACCGCTTTGCCGTGGTTAATGGCAGCCAACTGTTTGTAACCGGTCTCTCCTAGTAAGCTCATATGTACAGTAAATGCCAGGGCACACAGCCCTGAATTGGTACAAATATTACTGGTGGCTTTTTCGCGACGGATATGCTGTTCACGGGTATTGAGTGTCAGCACATAACCGGTTTTACCATCAACATCTACGGTTTTGCCTGCCAGGCGCCCGGGCATTTGGCGCACATATTTTTGCCGAGTGGTAAACAACCCAACGTACGGTCCCCCAAAGTTTAAATGGTTGCCGATGGATTGACCTTCTGCAACGGCAATATCGGCACCGAAATCGCCAGGTGGCGTCAAAGCACCCAAGCTTAAAATTTCTGTCGTGACGGTGATTAACAAAGCCCCGTTTTCCTGACAGGCTTGGGCTAACCTGGTGTAATCTTGAATATTGCCGAAGAAATCCGGGTATTGAACCACCACACAGGAAGTTTGATCATCTATCGCATCTATTAAATCTTCTTCCCCCTGCACCACCGTCGGGTTAGTTTGTGCCGTAAATCCGGCATAGTGGGCGTGAGTTTTAACTACATCTTGATAATGTGGGTGCAGATTACCCGATAGAATGACTTTTGTACGCCGCGTAATACGATTGGCCATGACAGCAGCCTCAACACAGGCAGTGGAACCGTCATACATAGACGCGTTCGCCACATCCATTCCCATAATGGCTGCAACCTGGGTCTGGAACTCAAACAGGTATTGTAGCGTGCCTTGCGCAATTTCAGGCTGATAAGGCGTATAGGATGTAAGAAATTCGCCCCGTTGGATGATATAGTCTACTGTTGCAGGGACATGATGATGATAGGCCCCGGCTCCAACAAAACTGGGGACATCTGATGTATTCATGCTTTTGGCAGAGAGTGCTTTTAAATGGCGCTCTACCTCCAACTCACCCTGATGATCAGGAAGGCCCTCAACCGGTGCTTTAAGATAAACGCTGTCGGGAACATCTTTATAAAGAGCATCAATGCTGGGGACCCCAACAGTTTTCAACATCTCCCTGCGGTCAGTCTCAGTATGGGGAAGATATCGCATTAATTCAGGCCTTCCACAAAGCTTTTGTACTGTGCTTCATCCATCAAATCATCCAGATCACCCATGCTTTGCAAAGTCATTTTGAGAAACCAGCCGCCATCCATAGCATCTTCATTAATCTTTTGAGGTTCTTCCACCAGAAGAGTATTTACCTCTGTTACTTCTCCACTGACTGGTGCGTACACTTCACTGGCAGCTTTTACCGATTCTACCACTGCGGCTTCTCCACCTTTGCTGACTGCTTTGCCCACTTCCGGCAATTCTACATATACAACATCTCCCAATTGTTCCTGGGCATAATTTGTAATACCAACAACAGCCGTGTCACCGACTACGCGAATCCATTCATGGTCTTTTGTAAATTTTAATGTCATTTAAGAAGCCTCCTTCTGCTCTTTTGTGGGGGGTCGATAGTAAGTCCCGTGAACAAATGGCAATTTTACAATCTCGCAAGGGATATCCCGTCCCCGCAAATGTGCCATCACTTGTGTCCCTGGTTCACTATATTGACTGTCGATATAGGCAAAGGCAATGGGTTTTTGCAACGTGGGGGAAAACACCCCGCTGGACACTTCACCAATGGTTTTGCCTTGATCATCTTTAATTTCTACATGCTGCCGGATCGGTGCGCGTCCTTCCGGGACAAGCCCCACCCGACATGTCTTCGCTCCCTTTTGCAGTTGTTCCAGAATGACTCTATCCCCCATAAATCCACCGGTTTCTCGCCGAGATTTGGGAATCACAAATGCAATACCGGCTTCAATCGGGGTGGTTCCCTCATCCAGATCATTCCCGTACAAGCAAAGCCCCGCTTCCAAGCGCAAGCTATCACGCGCGCCCAAACCAGCCAGTTTGACTTCTGGCTGTTTTAAGAAAATCCTGGCAAGGTCTTCAGCCCTGTCGCTGGCACATGAAATCTCAAACCCGTCTTCTCCGGTATAGCCAGAACGTGACACCCAGCATTCAATGCCTTGAATGTCCAACTGGCGAGCATTCATAAAATACAGGTTTTGCACAGCGTTGTCCGTCAGGCGATTAACGGCAATCGCTGCTTTGGGGCCTTGCAAGGCGATGAGTGCCCAGTCTTCAAATTTGGGGGTAATTTCTATATTTACCAGCTGCTTTCGCAAGTGAGCCAAGTCAACATCCCGGCGCCCGGCATTTAGAACCAACAGGACATCCTTATCCCGCCGGGTAACAATAAAATCATCGATCACCCCCCCTTGGGCATTAGTCAGCACTGAATTCTTCATTTGACCAGGGAGCAGGGTTTTCAAGGTAGAGGGTGTTAATTTTTCCAGTTGTTCCAGTACGTTCTCCCCATGCAGCAGTACTTGGCCCATGTGAGATACGTCAAAAAGAGAAGCTTCGGCGCGACAATGTTGATGTTCAGCAATGATCCCCTCAGGATAGCGGACCGGCATTTCAAAGCCAGCAAAGTCCACCATTTGAGCCTGATATTCAAGATGCAATGCGTGCAGCGGTGTGCAATTCAAGATAATACCTTTGGTTTTTAAAATTTTATGTCCGACGTTAAAAAGATAGTAAAGTTGGCGTGAAAGAAAAGCAAAAAAATCATTTCCAAAACAGTTTGAAAAATCAGCGCATTGGCTTTATGTTAGCCAACATGGACCAAACGACCAAACCGGATTTAAAGATTTTATTGGCTGCTCCGCGCGGGTTCTGCGCCGGTG
>JANQSM010000029.1 GCA_028284025.1 Alphaproteobacteria bacterium
ATTTGTTTGTCCCAGGTTACGCTGGGCAACAGATGCAGATGTGTTTGTTAAAAGACTTAGCATTTCTCAACTCCTACTTGGAATGAATACAAAATCACGTACGGCTTCATGCCATACTCATCCAGAATATCATTGAATGTGTTAATAAGGGGTTAAGAGTTGCCTCTATCTCTTCCCTTATCATTTCCAAGAAGGATTTCCTTTGCTGCATTTATTTTTTGGGCAAGATAATCTGATCCTCCCTGATCAGGGTGATTTTTTTTCATCAACACTTTGTGCCGTGCAATAATTTCTTTTTTTGTCGCACCCTCCTCCAGACCAAGGATTTCAAGGGCTTCTTTTTGGCTTTTCTCAGACTTGGTGAAAACGTTTGCAGATGCAAAAACTTTCTTGCGTTTAAAGTAAAAATATAAGCCTAATAGGATTGCTAAAATTAAATAAATTTTCATCTTTCAAGTACTTATATAGTAAGTGTAATATTGTTTTTTGCTTTTGAAATAAAATAAGTATAATGTTGTATATATACACACGTAGGGGTTTATTATAATGGTAGAATTAACAAGACTCAACGTCCCAAATTACGAGGAAGTTGTCGAGGTCAAAGATCCCTCTTCCGGGTTACATGCAATTATTTCAATCCATAACACCCTTCAGGGTCCGGCTGTTGGTGGATGCCGAATGCTGCCTTATGAAAGTTTTGATGATGCCCTTACCGATGCAAATGATCTAGCCGGAGGCATGACTTTTAAAAGTCTTATCCATCAATGCCCGTTTGGAGGCGGAAAATCTAGTATGATTGGGGATCCCAAAACCTTAACCCGTGAAATGCTCCTAGCAATGGGGCGTGCGGTAGAACGCCTTGAAGGCCGCTATATAATCGCAGAAGACATGAATATAGGCCCGGATTCAGTTGCAATTATGGCAGAAGAGACGGACTATATAGCTGGCATTAACAAGGATGGATATTCTGGTAATCCATCCCCCGTCACAGCTAAAGGTGTTTATTTAAGCATTAAGGCCTGTGTACAACGCGCCCTCGGAAAGCACACATTAGAGGGAGTGCGCATTGGCGTAGCAGGGATTGGTGCTGTTGGCAGTGAATTATGCAAGCTGTTAATACAGGATGGCGCCGTAGTTATTATTACCGATACGCGCCAGAAGGTTCTGGAAGCTTTTGCTCAGGAACATGGTTTAGAATGTACACCACCAGATCAACTACACAAACTAGAGCTTGATGTATATTCCCCTTGTGGCGGCAGTAAAATGGTCACATACGCCTTAATTGAGGAGCTGCAAGCTGGCATTATCTGCGGCGCGGCAAATGTACAGTTGGCTGACCCAAGCATTGGTGCAGTTCTATCAGATAAAGGAATTTTATATGTACCGGATGTCATTGCAAATGGTGGGGGTATTATAAATATCAGTGCTGAATTTCAAAAAGACCCTCATGAAAATAAATTAATCCGTGTCCCCTACGACCGTGATATTGCGATGGCACGTGCTGAAACAATTCCTAAAACTCTTAATACCATACTGGATTATGCAGAGCATAACAATTTACCGACAAATATTGCAATGGAGCAGATGGCAAAAGGACTTCTAGCATCAGACCGGTCAACCCAAAGCATAAACCCAGGTCTTGCGAAGGCAATTGCTGCTTTATTACAGATCCGAGTCCAATAATCAGTTGCATTGCTCGCTGGAATCCGTTAAAAGCGGAAAACACGTAAGTAAATAAACAAACTGTTTAGGGTATATGTCGTCCAAACCGTTAAAAGAAGTAAGCCTGGGACCGGTTGAAATTCCAGCTTTATCCAGACCCGTACTGATTGCAGATATCGGGGCGACCAACGCGCGTTTTGCTATGGTCAAAGGGGCTGGAGAAATCGTTAACATTGTCTATCTTGCTACGTCTGATTTTGAAACAGTCGACGACGCCATTGAACAATACCTGAAAGATTCTGGCAGCATTGGGAGTCGTCCCAATCAGGCGGTTTTAGCTGTACCAGGTCCGGTGAGTGATGACCTGATTAAATTGACCAATAATAAATGGTTATTTTCAAAAACTGCCCTTAAAAAGCAATTTGGCTGGGATCATATCAATATCATTAATGATTTCACGGCCATGTCGTTTGCTTTACCTAACTTGAATGAGACTGATCTGGAATTAATTGGCGGAAAGCCAAAACCAATCGGCAAAGAAACCTTGGGTGTTTTAGGCCCTGGATCTGGTCTGGGGGTCGGCGGATTAATGCACGATGGTCATGGAGAATGGGTTGATTTTGCATTTTCTGAAGGCGGACACATCACGATGGCTGCCACCACCGAAGAGGAAGAAGACATGCTGCACTATCTGCGCAAGGAATTTACCCATGCAAGCGCTGAAGAGTGTTTATCAGGGCCTGGGCTAGTAAATCTTTATACCTATTTTGCAACCCGGAATGGTGGTACCGCAGAAAATCTGGAACCAGAAGAAATCTCTGTTCGTGCACTTGGAAATCAATGCCCTCACTGCCGGGCAGCTACAAAAATGTTTTCTGAGCTATTAGGAACAATGGCATCGACCGTTGCCCTGATGTTGGGGGCAACAGGGGGAATTTATATTGCCGGTGGTATTGTTAAACGTATGGAAAAAGCGTTTGATAAAAATGCTTTCCGCAAGCGGTTTGAACGCAATGTAAAAATGAAAGATTTTCTGATAGATATTCCGACTTACATGATTACAAGCCGTCATAGTGCTTTTCTCGGATTGCGCCATGTGGCCTTGCAGGGTGTATAGCTTAGCGTAGAAGCTCCCTGAAGAGCTCTTGGCATTTTTTTCTATCTTGCTCTTTTAAACGCTCTCGCTTCGCCTCCCATTGTGCTCTTTCTTTTGAATTTAATCCTTTTGGAGGAAAAAATTCATAGGGGGCTTCCTCTTGCATATCACGGAACTCGTCATCTGACTCATGAATATCCTCAATATAGCGTCCATCCACCAGAGAGATTGCCCCGCATGCACAACCAATAGTAAGATTCAGGCAGACAATGCAAACTCTTGCGTTTGGCAAAACAAACGCATCCTCACTATGTTTATTTACACACATTCTTTCATCGTCAGCTTCCTGGTCAAGAGAATGGCTTGGACGTGTTGAATAATCTCTTTCTTCCTCTGGTATTATAATCAGAGGGTTTGTGTCTATATCGGAAGGCTTGTGCACTAATGCTGATGACGGAGCACCCGCCTTTTGGCTGTTATGCCTTTCCATCAAGCCTAAGGCGTTAGCTTCTGAGCCAAGAAAACTGATAGCAATGATAAAGCAGATAAGAAAACGAACCACTT
>JANQSM010000034.1 GCA_028284025.1 Alphaproteobacteria bacterium
CACCTCAGGCGTTTGCCATGGTGTTGGGGATTATCCTCTACGCGATTGTGATTATTTCATTTTTCTAGAAGCAAACCGTGCTTTAAATGAAGCCTTCATTGTGTTTTGGCGTAAAATACGGTATTATTAAAGAATTAACCAAGTGATGATAATACTGAAAATATGATGGTAGGCTTAAAACGTTTATTTACTGTTTTGTTGGTTGCAGGAATTTTGCTGGCAGGGGGGACTTCTTCTGTACAGGCTAAATCATTTTGTCCAACCCAAATGGAGCTTGCAGCTTTAAAAACCCGTGTGCTGCAATCCCGGCTAATGGTTTCTGCACTTTCTTGTGAAATGCACACTGCTTACAACCAATTTATGAATACTCATAAAAGCTATTTACAAAATCAAAATTCTGCCTTGAGAAAGTTTTTCACGCGTCATTTTGGTGAAAGTGCAGGTAAAAAGATGAATAACTTCATTACATTTACCGCAAATGAAGCATCCCGCAACAGTATTAAAACCGCCTTGGGCGAATACTGTGGTCACTCTGAGAAACTGTTCGGAGCAGCAGTTCAGCTAAATGATTTGATTGAGCTGCAAACCAGCCAATATCTCTCTGATAATTTCAAGGCGTGCACGGACATTCGTGTTGCTGAGGCCGAAGAAGCCATCAAGTAAATTTCTCTGACAATTCAATTCTGATTTATTATTCGTAGACGATTTCCACGCGACGGTTTTGTGGTTCAAGCACGCCATCGGCAGTTGGTACAAGCAGGTTTCTTTCCCCCTTGGCCATCGTGGAGATGCTATTACCGTCAAAGCCAAGACCGGTCAGAAACGCCTTTACACTGTCTGCGCGTTTTTGTGACAACCACATGTTATATTCATCCGTACCGGTGGTATCGGCGTGGCCGGTTAGCTCAATACGGGTCACACCTGGACGGCTCATGCCTTCGGCAACATCCCGCAAAATATCCTTGGCGTCATTTGTCAGGAGAGAGCTGTTCAAATTAAAGAACACCAGATAAGACCGCACAGGGGTTGGTTCTGGCTCTGCTCTTTTAACTGGTTCCTGCGGTACAGCAACAGGTTGGCGGCGTTCAACCACCGGGCGAGGCTCGGCTTTACGGGTTGGCCGGGCATCGCTGCCACCAAACTGATAGCGCAATCCAATCAGGATAGTGCTGTCATCGTAATCTACGTCAATATCGCCGGCAGAGGTATTAAGCTCAGCACCTGTTGTTGTGAAGTAGCGATAGCTTGCGAAAAAGTCAAAACGTGGATTGATTGCATAGCTTACACCCAAAATTCCCTGGAAGGCACCTTCGGTACTGTCATTGTTAACGGTTACCCCATTAACGTTGGTGACATTATCCAGATCAACCCGTGCAATTCCGGCTCCTACCCCAACATACGGCGTAAAGCGGGAATCATTTTCATAATCATACACGACGTTTATCATGAAAGAGTGGGCTGAAGCTTCACCAGTAGCACTGGAACTTTGCTGCGTGCTTTCTACATCATTGCTGCGATAGCCATACTCCCCTTCCACGCGGAAGTCATTGTCAAATTTGTAACCCAGGGCCGCAACGCCGGCAAAGCCATTATCATAATCAATTTCTGAATTTAAGTTTGAGGAGACGTCACTATCATGCAGGATACTTAGTCCGCCAGCACCGCTGATATAATAATTGCTGTCCTGCGCTATTGCGGGGGTGGAAACACCCAAAAGTAAAGCTGAAACAAGCAAAGTTTTTTTAATCGTCATCGTGGTCACCCGTATTTAGTTGCAGTTTAATTTATTTATAATGGCTCAATAGTATTTCAGGCTGATTGTTCATTATTAATCACCTTGCGTCAACAGATTAGGCGCGTTTTTCCTTTTAAAATTTAAAAGTGTATAGAAATTGTTTCATAAGAATTCAATGGAAATAAACCCTCCGGATTGCTAAAACAAAA
>JANQSM010000035.1 GCA_028284025.1 Alphaproteobacteria bacterium
AACACGGAACGCAGCCATTGCAAGCCATCCAGCCTGAAACTTTAATTGAAGCCTATTGCGGCATTGGCCTGTTTGGATTCATGGCCCAGGGTCTGGCCAACAAAATTATTGGAATAGAAGAGAATCCCAGATCTATTGAAGCTGCCAGACGCAATATTGAAAAACATGGATTTGAGAATCACGATATTATTCATGGGAAGACAGAAAGCTATATTGAAAATTTACTGGGTGAGATTGACTTGGGAACCACCTGCCTTTTGGTGGATCCGCCCCGTGATGGTCTACGCAAGGCGGTCATCAAAACGCTGCAAAAAACACCTCCTCGCCATATGATCTACATTAGCTGCGGCCCTGCAAGTATGGCACAGAACCTGGGACAATTGTCTGAAATTTACAATGTTACACATTTTACAGCGATTGATATGTTCCCGCAAACGCGTCATATAGAATGCATCGCAGTTATGGAATGCAAAGCTTAAGCAACAGCTTTTAAAATAGCCTTGCACAATTCCTCAAACCTGACAGGTTTAGATAAATACCCATCCATTCCAGCAGCCATATACTTTTCTGCATCCCCCTTCATTGCATGGGCGGTAAGAGCTATAATAGGAGGCGCAGTCCCGTTCATATTTTGTTTGATAATTTTGGTAGCCTCAATGCCATCCATAACCGGCATCTGAATATCCATTAGAATCATGTCGTAATTCTTATTGTTTACGGCATCCACAGCCTCCGCACCATTTCCAACTGTGTCCACTTGGTGACCCAATTTTTTCAGCATTGCCTGAGCTAACATCTGGTTGGTTTCATTATCTTCAACAAGCAAAATATTGGCGCATTTTTCTACCCGTTTCTCCTTACGTCGCTCTTTGGGTTCAAGCTCCTGAACATCATCCTCTTCAACCTTTGGTGCTTCCGTTCTTTCAAGGTTCAGATAGACTATAAACGTACTGCCCTCTCCAACGGTGCTTTTAACCTCGATATGCCCTCCCATCAAACTTACCAGGCGCTCACAAATCGTAAGGCCCAGGCCTGTCCCGCCGTACTGACGTGTAGTAGATGTATCTGCCTGGCTGAATTGCTCAAAAATGCTATGTTGCTTTTCTTCAGGAATCCCTACACCCGTATCTGTCACAAGAAGTTTTATGGACTCCTTACCATTATGTGCCTCTTCTACTTTAAGAGAGACGGAGCCTTGCTCTGTGAATTTAATAGCATTACTGACCAAATTACTTAAAACCTGCCGTATGCGCACCAAATCCCCGCTATAATAAAGATGCATTTCTTCTGGCATCTCCAGCAAAAGATCTAATTCTTTTTCATCGGCATTGGGACGATATAATTCCAGTACATCTTCACACAAACTCTTAAGATTTAAAGTAATATTCTCAATTTCAATCCGACCGGATTCCACCTTGGCCAGGTCCAAAATATCATCAATAATGAACAGCAGAGTATTGGCAGATTTGGTTAGAGTATGCGTGTAATTTTTCTGCTCTTCATCCAGCTTCGTGCGCTCCAACAA
>JANQSM010000036.1 GCA_028284025.1 Alphaproteobacteria bacterium
TTTATTGCGCATGAAGATGGCTAAAAAGCATAGACAGAGGGGCGCTGCCTAAATTTCTGCAAAAACGCTGCGGATGCGTTTGATAGATTCATCCAGCAGGGCTTTATCAATAACAAGCGGTGGCGCAAAGCGCAAAATAGTACCCGCAGTTTCTTTTGCCAGAATACCTGCTTCTTTTAGTCTCATGCACACTTCTTTGGCAGAGATTTTATCCGGGTCGATGTCAACTCCTACCCACAGGCCGATTCCACGAATGTCACGAATGTAGGGCGAATTTATTTTTTTAAGTTCTTCTAATAAATAGGCACCCAGTTCCGCACTGCGCTCAGAGAGTTTTTCCTCAACCATGTATTCAATTGCAACTTTCCCTACAACTGCGGCCAATGGGTTGCCTCCCCAAGTTGACCCATGGGAGCCTGGTTCAAAAAGTTCCAAAATATCACGACGTGCGACAAAAGCTGAAACTGGCAGCAAACCTCCTCCCAAAGCTTTCGCCAGGGTCAGGCCATCGGGAGTAATGCCTTCATGTTCATAGGCAAAATTTTTGCCTGTACGGCCCATCCCGCTTTGAATTTCATCCAAAATTAGTAACACATTGTTTTTAGTGCAAATTTCTCGCACATTTCTCAGCCAGCCTTCTTCGGGAATGATAATACCCCCTTCACCCTGGATAGGTTCGGTCAGGAAGGCGCATGTGTTTAGGGTAATGGCTTTTTCCAAGGCATCGGCATCCCCAAAGGGAATCTCTTTAAATCCTGGCGTATAGGGGCCAAAATCCGTTTTATCATCCTCATCAGAAGAGAAACTGATAATGGTCGTGGTGCGGCCATGAAAATTGCCAGAAGACACAATAATCTCTGCTTTGTTCTCTGGGATTCCTTTGACGCGATATCCCCAGCGGCGGGCGGCCTTAATAGCAGTTTCAACGGCTTCAGCGCCGGTATTCATTGGCAAAGCCATATCCAGCCCGGTCACATTGCATAAGGTATCCAGAAATGGCCCCAGCTTGTCATTATAAAAAGCACGAGAGGTGAGCACCAGCTTCTGGGCTTGCTCTAAAAAAGCTTTCATAAGAACCGGGTTATTGTGTCCTGCATTGTGGGCAGAATAAGCACTCATGAAATCGATGTACTCTTTGCCGTCCTCATCCCAGACCTTACAGCCTTCACCTTTTACCAGAACAACAGACAGTGGTGCGTAGTTATTAGCACCATGTTTTTCTTCCAATGTGATCGTTTTACTTTTGCTCATTATCTTACAATAGCATTAATCAAGCTTAAGGCCAAAGCCGCAGTTTGTCGGTCTGGACTATCATTCTGTGGGCAATATTCCACTACTTCCAGTCCGACCAGCCGTGGATCGCCGTTGACATGGTGCATGCATTCAATCACCTTTTCTGCCCGAATACCGTTTTCTTCAGGTGTTCCCACTGCGGGGGCATCTTCGGGATCAAAAGCATCCAGATCAATGGAAAGGCCATAGCCTTTGGTGTTTTTACGGATTTCGCTTAGTGATTCTTTAAAGCAGGACTCAAATCCACGCTGGTTCACTTCATCAATATGATAGATGCGCACCCCCAATTTTTCCAAAAGACGGGTTTCTCCGGGATCACAGCTGCGGGCACCAATAATAAAGACATGCTGGGGGTCCAGTTTGATTGGCAATGCCTTTTTTAATTCTTCAGGAAGTAGGCCAACCAGTTCTTCTTCTCCATGACCCAGCAAGGCTGCTAACGACTGGCCATGCAAATGACCGCCCCATTTTCCTTCTGCGGCAGTTTCTGGTGTGTTGGCATCCAGGTGGGCATCAATCCAAATCAGCCCAAAATGCTTTTGCAGCCGGAAGGCAGGAATAATTCCACTCCAGGTTCCAACAGCAATAGAATGATCTCCCCCAAAAACAACAGGGAATTCACGGTTGCGAATAACTTGAAAGGTAGCTTCACACAATTGTCTATTTAATTTAGTCACATAGGGCAGGGCAGCTTGGTGCTGCTTTGGTCCTTCAGGAGCTTCAGTTTCTGGAGATAAAATTTCTTCAAATTTGATGCCTGTAGCACCCTTTTCTCCTAAAAACTCACTAAAAGCAGCCGGGCCGTGCTGTGTTCCGCTTTGGCCCGTGCCCCATCCTTGAGCTGCTCCAATAAATTTTACCTTCTTGCCTGTCATCTTAATCTCAAAAAGAGTTCAGAAAATAGCATTAAAGTGGATCTGTCAAGTATATCTCAAACATTTCCATAATGGATAAATTTATCTTTTTATTAATAAATAGATATTACAATAATAGGGAATAATTATAAAAATAAACGAGAAAATATTTCGTAATATTAACCAGTTAGGGAAATATCAGGATGACAATCAAGGGTCTGAATGAGGCAGTTCTGTCTCGTCTAAATCAAAATGTTTTCAACAATTATGTACGCCAGAATAAGGTTCTAAGCCAGCTTGCAACAGGCAAAGCTATTCAGACTGCTGCGGATGATGTGGCAGCCTTGGCGATTGGAACACGTTTGGTGGCTGAAAGGTCAGCACTACAATCTGCACAACAGAATGCTACGCAAGCTGCAAGTTTATTGCAAATTGGGGAAGGAACCCTGCAGCAGACAGACGGTATTTTAAACCGGCTGAACCAGCTAGCTGTTCAAGCAGGCAGTGGAAATCTTGGAGATTCTGAGAGAGCTGCTTTAAATGTGGAATTTCAATCTCTTGCACAGGAATTGGACCGTCTTTCAAGCGATACTACTTTTAATGGCCAGGCGTTGTTTAGTGCCCAGCAATCTGTTTCATTAACCGATGCAGTCACTGGTTTGGATGGAGCATCTGTCGTAGGGGTAGAACAAGATACAGTATCAACTGATAACATCTCGTTTGATTCATCTACCAATGAATTTACCGTTACAATTAATGGTACAGCATATAAAGGAGAGGTAAATATCTCTGATATTGGTGCAGATGGTACAATTGCCGGGGCGGCAACCGTGCGTCTGACCAGTGATTCTGCAGACGGCCAGGTGGTGTTAAACCTGGGGGATGACTTTGATACATCTGCTGATATCGCTGATGCGGGGACATTACAGGTTTCTGGAGAAAGTTCTGTTCAGAGCTATAATTTCACTGTGGGTGACAGCCAGGGTATTAATGTGGATTTGGTAGGCATTAATACAACTACTCTGGGTTTAACCGGCTTGTCATTAGGAACAATTGCTGATGCTGAAGCCGCCGCAGCAGCTGTACAAGCCGCACAGGTCACAGTTGCCGAAACCCGGGCAGATATCGGTGCAGCTCAAAATAGATTATCCAGTGCCCAGGAAACTTTGGCAGTGGCGGAAGAAAACACAAAAGCTGCAGCTTCCTCGTTTCTGGATGCAGATATTGCCAAGGCAGCTTCTGATCAGGCTTCAAGCGCTTTATTGTTGCAAGCCAGTGTGGGTGTAGCTGCGCAGGGAAATTTTTCCCAGAATTATGTTTTGGGGCTATTAGGGAACTAAGTTAAGCATAGGAAGAAATAAACACTGGGGAGGGGACCTATATATGACCTGGTAAATTTTACATTCCTATATACGAAAACTGGCGTCATACGCAGGTGTGGCGCCAGTTTTTTTATTTTAGATATTCAGAAACGTTAACCCGCCCTTAACACTTCTCATGCTATTCTGTTTTGGCATGGCATGAAGTCGTGCGTGATTTTGTATTCATTCCAAGTAGGAGTTGAGAAATGCTAAGTCTTTTAACAAACACATCTGCATCTGTTGCCCAGCGTAACCTGGGACAAACAAAT
>JANQSM010000041.1 GCA_028284025.1 Alphaproteobacteria bacterium
TAATTGTGCTGCCTTGGACACTGGCAAAATTGCACGAAACCCTTCTCCGGTCAAAGGGTGGCGTGTAAAGAAGGTAAGTTCTCTTAGATCATCGCTAAAACGCACACCGCTCACAGCCCTTTTATCAAACTCTCCTACAGAATTGAAAATGCGGGAACCCAAACTTGTAACATCCAGTTCAGTTCCGTTTACCAAAATTTTGGCAACCATGACTCTGTCAAAGCTTGTCCGGTGCGGTTGCAAAATATAATCCTGTAAAATATCTGCCGTCGTCGGGCTTTTAAAATGATCATGCCAACCAATATAGCTGTCATCCGCCAGAATACGCTTAGGAAAGAAGAATCCGGGACGTTCATAAAGCTCAACACGTTTGGAAGGACTGCCGCCACAGCCAGCCAGTAAGCAGATTAGAAACACGCACAGTAACCGTGCTGTCATGATATAACCTCAAAGCAATTAAACGCATGCCCTGCTTTTTTCTTTTGACTATAGCACTCACACCAAAAAAAAGCAAAAGATGTTAGAATACTTCGTTTTTGACTTTGTAAGGCGGTAGAGTGAGTCCGGAGAAAGCTTCAGAAATCATATGTGCTGTTGTGTGATCGCGCACGATATAAGGTGTGATAAAAATGACAAGTTCGGTTTTGTCAATGCCATCAGTTTGGCCGAAAAGGCTTTACCTACCATGGGAATATCTCCCAAAACAGGGACTTTGCGTTTTGACCGTCTTTGAGAAGATTGAATCAATCCTCCGATCATAATGGTTTGAGTATCTTGAACCACCAGTTCTGTTGTGACTTGGCGGGTGTTAAATGTAGGTTGACCGGTAATGGTAGACACATCCCCCTGGCGAGAATCTTCTACCTCCACCTGTAAAGAAATTTGCCCGTCATCCGTAATAGTTGGCGTGACACGCAGTGTAATTCCAACTTCTTTTTCTTCAAATTCCTGCTGTGGTAAGCTGGATCCATCCAAAGATGCATCAGAAATAAGCTGGGTTTTCAATACCCGAATTTCATCGGTACTCTTGATTTCAGCCGTTGCCTTGTTTTTCACCATTACCCGCGGACGTGAAAGAATATTCAAATTGGTTTTGGATGCCAAAAATTCCAATGTCGCAAATGTATTATCTGACAAAGACACTACATCAATCTGGGTAGAAGGTGAGGTAATGCTTGAATCAGTCAAATCAAATGACGCACTGGCGGCTGTGCCAAACCCGGTACCTGCCAAAAACCATTGAACCCCATAGGAAAGATCATCCTGAAGTTGAACTTCCACAATAGTTGCATCAATCATGGCAGTCGGGGCGTTGTAGTCTAGACGGTCAATCAGTTTCTTAATTTCAAAATACTGATCTGCGACGGCAGCAATCAATAAACTGTTGGTCGGTTCATGCACAACCAAAGAGATATCTCCCTCTGCCAAACCAATGCTGGGCATCAGTTCATCCAGAGTTTCTTTTACTTGTTCAGCCAGTTGATTGCGCACAGGATAATAAAACACTTGCTGTGGATCATAGTCTGGCACGTCAATCTGCTCGATAAAGTCCATAGCCATACGCTTCATCTCAGGAGATTCCGTCACAACAACCACGCGCTGGGTTCCTGCGATCACTTCTGCCTCTACAGAACGATTATTGTTTTTGTCCTGACCGCCCACCCGTGTAGGGAGATTCTGGAGAAGAGCCGCAACCGTGCGCGCAGGCACATGACTTGGTACGTACATAAACATGGATTTGCCTTGTAAGTGAGCAATATCAATACGTTCAAGAAATGTTTCAAGCTGTCGCAATTCCCGGCCGGTGGTGGTGGCAATCAGGATATTGGCATCTTCCAGCACCCGGATTCTCTCCGGACTTACCAAAGATTCAGTGATAAGAGGTACAATGCTGCGCAAATTTACGTATCGTAACTTCCACATCTGCACGTGATGGCTTTGATTTTTATTTTCCTGCTCGCGGCGCTTTTGTTCTTCCAGACTTGCCGGTTGCACCAAATAGGCATCATTGCTGTAATTAATAGTGACACCCTGCATTTCAATGTAAGACCAGAACAGATCTTTGATCTCTTCAACAGAATAGCGTCCCGATACTTTCCAGCTGACCCGGCGATCCTTGAAGCCTGGATCAATCTGATAAGGTTCCTTGATAAATTCACGGAACATAAATTTAATCACAGCTTTCAGACTGACCTCTTCGAAATCCACTTCAAAACGTTTTAGATCATTTGCTGACGCGTGGGACGGAGAGTTCGGGTTTCTGGCTGATTTATCAAAATCACGATAAGCAACATACCCGCCCTCACGACCGATACGCTTTTCAAGCACCGGTGCATTCGGGTCCGTAATTTTTTGAGTGAATTTTTCCAGGTCGATCGGTGACCGTTGACCGGAGTACGTATCCTGCTTGGATGGGAATGGTTGATCAGACAACCCACCACATGCGGATAGAACCAACACAATCACACCTGCCAAGATTCCGTTTCTGATTTTCATTTATTCCGCCTCAATCATAATATAATCATCTTTGGTAAACAGAGTCTCTTTATTGCCAATCACTACATACCCACCGGAAAAGACATCTTCTTCAGCCGCCAGTGCGGGAAGTATTGGTGTCGGTTCAGTGACTGTTGGAGCAAGAGGCAAGGTCACACCTTCACTTAATTCTGTATTTCTATTTTGACCAGGTACTTGCACCACTGCATTCAACGCCATGGCCACAAAAAACAAAAATATCGCCCCAATCGTTGCAATTAAAATTCTGTTCAAGTTTGTAAAGCCTGACTGCACGTCTAAAACCCTGCCTTATTTAAGTCAATTGCCACAACCTCCAGCTCACCTTCAAGATCGATTTGATCTTCAGCACCACGAGAGGTCAGGTTAAAATTTTTCCACTTCGTTCCCTTACCCAAATCTGACAGCCCCGTTAACAACCGGATGCCATCTTGCCAGGAAGTCGGTTGCGCAGAAACCTGATAGGTCAAATATTGAATATTTTCCGATCCAGGCCGTGCTGTCTTAATGTTCACTTCCATCCCCTGCACATTAGCAATCTCATCTGCCAGCTGGCGCAGGCGCATTCTTGCCAACTCTGCTGCGGATACTGACTGGGTGCTACTTGTGCGAACCCCCATAAGTTCAGCCATTTTTTCCGCATAAATTCCGTAATCAACGGTATATTGCGCCGCAGGTGTATGTTCCACCAACCGAGGAGCATAATACACCACCAAGCCAAGAAAAAGCACACAAGCCAACAAGGCGACAACCATAAGTGATTTGACTGGTGAACGGCTACCCCGAAACTGCATTTTCTTATTCCTCAATACTACCCTGAATTTAATAGGCTAACTTATACAAAACCTGTGGATAAGAGAAGGGTTTTTTTGAATTTTTTGTGCCCTAAAGCCAAAAAAAGGGAGGTTTTATTGACCTGGAGGAATCAAACTGGGAAGCAATACTTGTAATTGCTTACCCGTTGTTTCGCCGAAAGTGTAGAGCTGATAAGGGCTGTACGCTTCAAAGATGGGTACCTCATACCCATCGAAAGAGAAGTTTTCAACCTGCACCGATTGCATGGGGTAAACCGAAGATTCTGGTGTGAGAACAACATACTCCCGTCTGTCCTCAAGAGTGTATCGCTCATCAACAGCTAAAGATGCCTTTTGATTCATAAGGTCAGTAATGCGATGCTGTTGCCGTTGACTGCGAAAATTATAGTCAATCAGTACGCGCACATGATGCAATAGGACGGCTGCGGCAGAACTTAAAATCAGCAAAGTAACAATAATTTCAACCAGGGTAAAACCAAGCTTTTTACTGACTTGCCCGGGAACGACGTTCTTGCAATTCTTGTCGAACGGCTTGCGTTCTATCCGGTATTTCTGCTTCCTGTTGGCGCGAAAAGCGTTGAACTTCACGATATGTCCTTATCATTTGAATAACATCGGCAATATTAACCCTGCCATCTAGATTCAAATCATATACTGAATCTGTACTTCCAACAACGACAGCTTGCTTGACTAAATTGATATCCTGTTCATCCAGAACACCATCTTGATCATAATCTAACCCAGTAGGGGCAATCCCGTTAAACACGCCCAAATCTATCTCATCTTCAGAATCATCCCCACTAGACAATGTTTGCAAAACACTGCCCACAACAACATCAAAAGGAGATGTTAAACCGGACGGTAAGCCTAAATACTGAAAAACAAATTGCCCACCGTTCGAGGTGACTATTTGATAGATTGTATTTCCTGACCGTAAAATATAAGTCAACACAGTGCCATTAAAGTCTATATCCTGAGCCAAGCTTACGTCGTAACTCCCATCAGCGTTTAGCGTGGTTGTTGCATAAACCGTGCTGGTATCCTCTTGCAATACTATGCTAAGCGTTTCCCCACCACTAATCGTCAGGTCACTATCCCCAGCCGTAACTGTACCAACATAACGGGCAGAAACCTGAATCTGTGCGTGGGCGACTGATCCAAATATCAAAAATGTCCACAGAACTAAAAAGCTGAACCTCATCCTCGGTTTGCCCTTACCTACAATTTGCCTAAACTCGTGGTTGAACCTTACGGTAAAATGCATTTGCATGCAACAAAAAGGCGCAACCGTACTCATGAATACACGCAAAAATATACCTTCTCCAAAAGTTTTTCGTGCTATCTGGATTTCTGATGTGCACCTGGGTATACCAGCTGCCAAGTCTAAAGCTTTGCTCCAATTTTTAAAGAACACCCGCAGTGAATACCTCTACCTTGTAGGAGATATTATTGATATTTGGGAGGTTCGCAAACGTCCTTACTGGACATCGGACGAAAACAATGTGATCCGGCAGATTCTAAAAATTGCAGATCTTGGAACCAAAGTTGTTTTTATACCTGGTAACCATGATGAATTTTTTCGAAAATTTGAAGGCCAGGATTATGGTGGCATTAACGTCCAGTTGAACGCAATACACGAGACGGCCGACGGGCGAAAATTTCTGATGATTCACGGAGATGAATTTGATGGCGTGATCAAACATATAAAACCGCTGGCATATCTGGGAAGCTGGAGTTACACCCAGCTTTTATTCCTTACCCAAAAACTGAATATCATTCGCCGCAAAGCCGGCTTTTCTTATTGGTCTTTGTCCAAATTTTTAAAACAAAAAGTAAAAGATACCGTCAAGTATATCTCTGGCTATGAAAGGGCTGTGGCTTCCAAAGCCAAGGAATATGGCGTGGAAGGTGTTATCTGCGGCCATATTCACACTCCTGAAATGACAGAAATTGATGAAATAACCTATTGCAACTTAGGAGATTGGGTTGAAAGTTGCACGGCTTTGGTGGAACATAAAAATGGCAAATTAGAAATTCTGATCTGGGAAGAATTTGCAAAGGATCTGGGCCTATGAAAATCGCACTCATTACGGATGCCTGGGCGCCCCAAATCAACGGCGTGGTTCGTACATATGAAAATGTTGTTGCCACCTTGCAATCGCAAAAGGATGAATTTCTGGTCATTCATCCCGGACTTTTTAAAACTATCCCTTGCCCAACCTACCGGGAAATTCGGCTGGCGCTGCATCCTGGGCGCAAAGTCCGAAAGCTGATTGAAGACTATAAACCCGACGCTATTCATATAGCGACCGAAGGCCCCCTGGGGTGGGCGGCACGTAATTACTGTGTGCGACAGAAGATTCCGTTCACAACGTCCTATCACACGCGTTTTCCAGAATACATTCAAACGCGCTTCAAATTTGGCCTATCCTGGTCGTACAACATTTTGCGTAAGTTTCACGCACCTTCTGCCGGCATTATGGTTACGACCCAAAGCCTGAAAAAGGATTTAGAAGACCGCGGCTTTGCCAAATGCAAAATCTGGACACGAGGGGTAGATTTAAAACTTTTTACGGCAGCAAAATCGGCTGCAGAAAAGAAAAAACTGATTTCTGATGCCCGACCTATCTTAATGTATGTTGGCCGGGTTGCTGTAGAAAAAGGTATCGAAAATTTTCTTAAAGCGGACATTCCTGGCACCAAGTACGTAGTGGGCAATGGCCCGCAACTGAATCATTTAAAAGCTAAATACCCCTACGTCCGCTTTGTTGGTACCAAAGTAGGTAAGGAACTGGCCAGTTATTATAGGGCGGCAGATGTTTTTGTATTTCCCAGTCGCACCGATACGTTTGGCATTGTTTTAATTGAGGCATTAGCCAGTGGTGTGCCGGTGGCGGCTTACCCGGTGCACGGGCCAATTGATATTATTACCAGCAAGAAAGTTGGAATACTAAATGACAACCTGGAAATTGCTATTGAAGAAGCTTTAAAATTGAAAGCAAAAGACTGTGTCGCCTTTGCGCAAAAATATAGTTGGCAAAACTGCGCAAAGCTTTTTCGTGATAATCTGGAAAAAATCAAAAGATAAATTATATAATTTGCCTAAAACAACGCTTTCATGCTAATTTCCGCGGTCTATGAACAAAGATTCAACACTTCGCCTTAGCAAGCGCCTGTTGCGCACTTATATTCGGCCCTATGCCTGGCAATTAGTCGGTGCGCTGATTATGATGGCGATGGCTGCCGCTTGTACCGCCACCCTTGCCAAACTGATGGAACCGGTATTGGATGACATTTTTGTCGCCAAGGACCAAGCCCGCCTGGTGCAGATCAGTATTGTGATTATGGGTGTGTTTCTGGTCAAAGGATTTTCCACCTATGGTCAGGCAGTCGCGATGGGCTATGTCGGGCAAAATATTATTGCAGATATTCAACGCAAATTATTTGGCCATTTAATGGCCTCCGACCTTGATTTTTTCAATAAAAGCTCTACCGGAATGCTGGTATCACGCTTTACCCATGATGTAAACTTGTTGCGTGGTACGGTCTCCACTGTCATGACAGGGGTGGGGAAAGATGCTTTGACGCTCATTTTCTTGATAGCAGTCATGTTTTATCAAGACTGGTTTTTAGCCTTTATTTCGTTTTTTGTATTTCCGGTAGCAATTTTGCCGATTGTCAAAATCGGGAAAAAGATGCGCAAAGTTTCTACCAATACACAAGAAGAAATGGGAACTTTTACGGGGCATCTAGACCAGACATTCCAGGAAATGCGCCATATTAAAGCTTATCAGATGGAGGACCAGGAAACCCAGCGCGCCCATGGTCTGATTGATGAACTTTTCCGCCTGGTTTACCGATCCACGCGCATTAAGGCCGCTTCCAAACCGATTATGGAAACCTTAGGCGGCGTAGCCATTGTGGTAGTCATTTTTTACGGAGGAAGCCAAGTCATTGAAGGTACACGCACGACTGGAACATTTTTCTCTTTTATCACTGCATTGCTGTTGGCTTATGAGCCAATGAAAAAGCTGGCAAATCTCAATGCCAATTTGCAGGAAGGCTTAAGTGCGGCCCAACGTGTCTTTGCCATGCTGGATCAAACTGCCAAAATTAAAGACAAAAAAAATGCCAAACCTCTTAAAATCACCAAGGGTACAATTGAATTTAAGCAAGTTACCTTCAGTTACAACGAAGATGGTAAGGCCCTGGATAAAGTTTCCCTGAAAATTCCTGCCGGCAAAACAGCTGCTCTTGTCGGCCCAAGTGGCGGGGGTAAATCCACTTTACTGAACTTGATTCCCCGTTTTTATGACGTCACAACCGGCAAGATTCTGATTGATAATCAGGATGTGCGCGATATTACTTTGCAATCTTTACGGGAAGCTTCTGCCTTGGTCGCCCAGGAAGTGGGAATCTTTGATCAAACCGTGTTGCAAAACATTGCCTTTGGGAAACCAGGCACCTCAACCAAAAAAGTTATTGAAGCCGCCAAGTATGCTGCCGCGCATGACTTTATCGAAAAGCTACCACAAGGATATGACACAATTTTAGGGGAACGTGGCGTGATGTTATCAGGCGGTCAGCGTCAACGCATTGCCATCGCCCGTGCCATTTTAAAAGACGCGCCAATTCTGTTACTGGATGAAGCAACATCCGCCCTGGACACAGAATCTGAGAAACAAGTGCAACAAGCCCTGCATAACCTGATGGAAAACCGCACAACATTAGTGATCGCCCATCGCTTGTCCACTATTGTAGAAGCGGATATTATTTTTGTAATGGTGGATGGCAAAATTGTTGAACAGGGTACCCATCAGGCTTTACTGAAAAAAGCCGGGCATTACGCCAGATTATATGATCTGCAATTTGCCAAAGAAGCCGCATAGGGAGGCCACATGAAGTGGTATAAAAAGCTGATCCGCAAGCCGCGCGTACAAAGAACGATTTGCCAAATCGCAGCTGCCTATATTTGGTTTACGGGTAAAACCATTCGCTGGACCCACTACAACCGTGATATCCCGGAGGAGTTTTGGCAAAGCGGTACCCCGTTTATTTTATGTTTCTGGCATGGCCGGTTGCTGATGATTCCTGAAATCTGGACCAAAAAACAAACGCTGAACATGCTGATTTCTGCTCATCCAGATGGTAAATTAATTGCTGATACTGTTTCCCATCTTGGGATTAAAGCCGTGGCAGGATCCTCCTCAAAGGGAGGCATGGCTGCCATGAAGCAAATGCTATCCTTTTTAAAAGAAGGCAACTATGTCGGCATTACACCCGACGGGCCGCGTGGGCCTTATATGAAAGCATCTAAAGGGGCTGCCAGCATTGCCCGCCTTTCAAGCGTACCGATGATCCCTGTAAGTATCGCTGTAAAGCGTGCCCGATTTATGAATTCCTGGGACAGGTTCATGCTGGCCTGGCCATTCTCAAAAGGGGTGACTGTCTGGGGCAAGCCGGTTTACGTCAACAAAGATGATGATACAAACAAAAAAACTAAAACTCTGGAAAAAGAAATGGTTGCCATCACCCGGCGGGCTGATAACTTGGTAGGACGTGAAACCCCGGTTGCAACCCGCGTGAAAATCAAGAAAAAAGACAATGTACCTTCTCTATAAATTCATCACTTCCCTGCTAGAGCCGCTTGTATATTATCACCTGAAACAACGTGTCAAATACGGTAAGGAAGAAAAGTCCCGGTTGACGGAACGCTTTGGAATTGCAAATCAATCGCGGCCACAGGGGTTTTTATTATGGTGCCATGCTGCCAGTGTGGGCGAGGCACAATCTTTACTGTCATTCATTAATCGGGTGATTTCTGAAAACAAGGAAATTCAGATCCTGGTAACCAGCGGCACAGTTACATCAGCTAAAATGTTAAAAGATAAGCTGCCTAAACAGTGTATTCACCAATATTATCCCGCAGATGTGCCACGCTGGGTCAACCGTTTTTTAAATCATTGGCGCCCGGACCTGATCGTGTGGATGGAATCTGAGCTTTGGCCCAACATGATTCTGGCGGCTGAAAAAAGAGAAATTAGCAAGATCCTTCTTAATGCCCGTATGTCCATGAGTTCTTTTAAAAAGTGGGGCTATGCAAAATCGTTGGTGCAACGCATGCTACAAAGCTTTCAAATTGTCTTTGCTCAAACCAAAATGGATGAGCAAAAATTTATTCGTCTGGGGGCTTATAACACGCGCAAAATCGAAAACCTGAAATA
>JANQSM010000142.1 GCA_028284025.1 Alphaproteobacteria bacterium
CACCGATCTGGCACGTGACATTGCCGTGTTTGCACCCGATGCTCTGGTGATTTTAATTACCAACCCGGTGGATGTGATGACAACCCTGTTTCTGGCGAAAAGCGATCTGCCCGACACCCGTGTTTTTGGACTATCCGGGGAATTACAACGTGCACGTCTGCACACCTTGCTGGCGGAAACAACCAGCCTGAAAGCACAAGACTTTGATGTGCCGATGTTGGGTGCCCACTGGCCTGACACGGTGGCAATTTATTCGCATGCTCTTTATAAAAATCAGCCGCTTGCGACTTTAATGCAAGAACCAGATTTTCTGGATATTGCTGGCCAAGCAAAAGATGTTAGCTCAGACATTATGAACCTGATGACACCAGCGTCCACATCTTACGGTCCTGCCGCAGCAGCACTGCGTATGTTGAACACTTTACAAAAAGATGGATTACAGTATATGTATATTTCAAGCATGCCCAATGGTACTTACGGCTTGCCCAACATTGCGACCGGTCTGTGCGCACAGGTCAATAAAAATGGCATTCAATCAATTCAGGAAATGCCCCTAACGACAGAAGAAAAACAACGCGTAATAGAATCAACCCAGCAAACAGAAAGTATTGTCCGCGGCCTGGATCTGGATAAAGAGAAAAAGTATGGCTAAAATTACCCCCCTGCAATCCCATGCCAATGACATGCCCCAACGGATGACGGAACAAGCCGTACGGCAGAACCTTGCCGCAGCCTACCGCCTGTTTGCTCATTTTGGCATGGATGACCTGACCTATACGCATTTGTCTGCCCGTGTACCCGGTGAAGAAGCGTTTTTCATTTATCCGTTTGGAATGCTGTTTGAAGAAGTCCGCGCCAGTGACCTTTTGAAAGTCAGCCTGGAAGGGGAAATTCTGGAAGGGGAAGAATACCAGTACAACCGCACAGGCTTTGTGATCCATGGATCTATCTATCAGGCCAAACCGGATATCAATGCCATTTACCATCTGCACACCCAGGCCGGAGTAGCGGTATCAGCCCTAAAAGACGGCTTGCTGCCCTTAAGCCAGTTTGCCTATCACTTTCAGGACAATGTGGGGTATTATGATTATGATTCCCTGGCACTGGATTATGACCAGCACGGCGACCCCATTTTAAGCGCCTTGGGCAATAATAGCGCCCTTTTTCTACGTAATCACGGCACCCTGACGGTAGGGCACACCATACAAGAAGCTTTCTTTTATATGTATTATCTAGAGCAAGCCTGCCAAACCCAGATCAAAATTTTGAGCATGAACAGCGAGGTGGAAATTCCATCCGAAGAAACTTGCAAACAAGCCCGTAAAGATATGCGTGATTTTGAACCGGATTTAGGCACCCGTGACTGGCAAGCCCTGCTGCGCCTTTTAGAGAGGCAGGAAAGTGACTACCAGGAATAACAACAAGAGCCAACATCACCTACGATAGCGTTGACTGTTATGCACAGAAAATACACCCTTGCAAGGGCATCCTAAACCAGTTAGGAATAGAGTGATTTTAAGCATATCTACTATAGGGGGAACTTATGGCTCGTAATAAAATTGCACTGGTTGGTGCAGGAAATATTGGTGGAACTTTGGCGCATCTTGCTGGCCTGAAAGATTTAGGCGATGTGGTGCTGTTAGATATTGCCGAAGGCATTCCACAGGGAAAAAGTCTGGACCTGGCAGAATCTTCCCCCGTCGAAGGGTTTGACTGCGCGTATACCGGCAGTAATGATTATGAAGCGATCAAAGATTC
>JANQSM010000070.1 GCA_028284025.1 Alphaproteobacteria bacterium
GATGAAGCGCGTGTGAAAGAATTCAATTTGAAAAAAATGTGGCGATCCCCCAACGGAACTATTCGAAATATTCTAGACGGTACGGTTTTCCGCGAGCCCATCATTATGAAAAATGTGCCCCGACTGGTCCCAAACTGGACGCAACCGGTTGTCATTGGGCGCCATGCATTCGGCGATCAGTACCGTGCGACAGACTTTAAGGTCCCTGGACCTGGTAAGCTAACAATGACGTTTGAACCTGCCAAAGGTGGTGAAACAATTGAACATACTATATTTGATTTCCCGGGTAGTGGCGTGGCAATGGGCATGTACAATCTGGATGCTTCCATCCGTGGCTTTGCCCAGGCCTGTTTCAATTACGGCCTAAACCGAGGTTATCCGGTTTATCTTTCCACTAAAAACACCATTCTAAAACAGTATGATGGTCGATTCATGGAAGTTTTCCAGGAAGTCTACGACAAAGAATTTAAGGCAAAATTTGAAAAAGAAGGTTTGACCTACCAACACCGCCTGATTGATGACATGGTGGCCAGTGCTATGAAATGGAGCGGTGGGTACGTTTGGGCCTGTAAAAACTATGATGGAGATGTGCAGTCTGACATGATGGCGCAAGGATTTGGATCTCTTGGACTCATGACATCTGTTTTAATGTCACCCGATGGTAAAACTATTGAGACAGAAGCTGCTCATGGGACCGTAACACGCCACTATCGCCAGCACATGGAAGGCAAAGAAACTTCTACCAACCCAATTGCCAGCATTTTTGCCTGGACACGGGCGTTATGGTATCGCGGTAAAATGGATAATACTCCGGCAGTACAAGACTTTGCCAATACCCTGGAACGGGTCTGTATTGATACTGTCGAATCTGGTCACATGACCAAAGATTTGGCCTTACTCATTGGGCCGGATCAAAAATGGCTCACCACCAGTGAATTTCTGGATGCCATCAATGACGGCCTGAAAACCAGAATGGCAAAAGCGGCGTAAAAAACCGCTTTCCCAATCTTTATTTTTTTAGCGGGTCAACCCTGCTAGGCGTCTTGCGCGATATGCTAGGTAACGTGGTTCTGTTGCCAGACCAATGCCGCCTAAACCAAGCAAAGCTAATCCACTACCTGCTGCAGTTAACGTGATCGCAGTGTCAATTCGTGCGGCTTGAACTTCTGCAGGTGTAGCATTTACCGGAATAGAACCTACCCCTGTTTCATGCCTTACAATTCCAACAGCTAATGTAGCGGCACCAGCAAGTAATGCAATGGCAGATTTTCTTACAACATTTCTTGAATTCATTTTCATACCCTTTCCGTGGTTACTTTGTCACGAATTTTGGTAAAAATATCTTAAAAAGATACTATTGTCAATAATAAAATTACAAAAAATTGTATTTATTTAAAATTTATACCATATTAGTGTCTTGTAATAGGCTTTTAGACCCACCTGACTGACTCTCGAGGATGACGTTAAGTTTTACCCTAGGGCAGCTTCAATGGCGGCCAAGGCATCATTTGCCTTGGATCCATCTGGCCCGCCGGCTTGGGCCATATCCGGGCGGCCGCCACCACCTTTACCACCCAATTTCTCACTGCCAATGCGCACCAGATCCACGGCGTTGACTTTGCCGGTTAAGTCCTTAGTGACCCCTACCACGAGGGAAGCCTTACCATCATTGGACGTAATCAATGCGACCACACCAGATTTAATTTTCTGTTTTAATTCGTCCGCCATTGCTTTCAATTCTCCCGGGGGTACGTCCTGCAATGCGACACCAGAAAACTTTAATCCGTTGATTTCCTTAATATCGGCACCCTTATCCCCTCCAGAAGCTAGCTGTTTCCGCAGCCTGGAAGTTTCTTGTTCCAGTTTCTTACGTTCTTCCATCAGGGCCGCAATTCGATCGGGTAAATCCTGTGCATTTGTATTTAGCTGACGAGAAAGGCTGGAAATCAAATCTGAATTTTGACGCATATAAGTTTCTACAGCTTCCCCGGCAAGTGCTTCAATCCGGCGAACCCCGGCTGATACAGCTGAATCACTAATAATTTTGAAAGCCCCAATATCCCCGGTGCGTTTTACGTGGGTTCCACCACACAATTCAATTGAATAGTGCCCGCTATCACTGCCCATGGAAACAACACGTACTTCATCCCCGTATTTTTCACCGAATAGGGCCATGGCACCCTGGGCGATGGCTTCATCAGGTGTCATCAGTTTGGTCGTTACATCTGTATTCAAACGGATTTCCTGATTTACCTCGTGCTCTATTTCTTGCAATTCCTTGTCATCCAGCGCCTTGGGGTGGCTGATATCAAACCGCAGGCGATCAGGGGCAACAAGAGACCCTTTTTGCGTAACATGCTCCCCCAGCTGTTCTCGCAAAGCTGCATGCAACAGGTGTGTAACAGAGTGATGGATGCGTAAATTTTTGCGACGTTCAGCGTCAATTGACATGGTCAATGAATCGCCAACTTTTAATCCACCTTTGGCTATTGTACCAATATGTATAAACAGACTCCCCAGTTTTTTTTGAGTATCCTCAACAACAAATTCATTCTTGCCAGCGGTCAACACACCCGTATCACCGATCTGCCCGCCCGATTCGGCATAAAACGGCGTCTGGTTGGTAATAACCATACCAGCCTCGCCTTTCTTTAATTCTTTGGCTTCTTTGCCATTTTTTACCAAAGCAACAACTTCCCCCTGGGTAGATTCATGGGCATAGCCTAAAAACTCTGTTGGGTTAAGTTTATCAGCCAATTCAAACCAGATCTTGTCATCAGCCTCTTCTCCAGATCCTGACCAAGCCGCACGGGCTTTTTTCTTTTGCTCTTGCATTGCGGTTTCAAAGCCGTCCATATCAACAGGGATGTTTTTGGCTTTTAGAATATCTTGTGTAAGATCCACCGGAAACCCGAATGTATCATAAAGCTTAAAAGCTGCCTCGCCCGGCAGTACTTTACCCTTTAAGTTCTCAATTTCTTCATCCAGATGTTTCAATCCACGATCCAGAGTTTGCTTGAAACGCTCTTCTTCAAGCTTCAAGGTTTCTACGATCAAGCTCTCAGCCCGCTTTAGTTCTGTAAAGAAATCTCCCATTTGTGCAACCAGAGCAGGCACTAACTTATACATGTGTGGGTCTTTACACCCCAGCATGTGGGCGTGACGCATTGCACGGCGCATGATTCGGCGTAATACATAACCCCGACCCTCGTTTGATGGCAGCACCCCTTCAGCAATCAAGAAAGAAGAAGACCGCAAATGATCCGCTATCACTCGGTGAGATACCAAGGCTTCACCGTCGGGAGCAACACTACTGGCGTCCGCAGATGCCTGTACCAGGGCAAAGAGCATATCAATATCGTAGTTATTATGTTTGCCTTGTAAGATGGTGGCCAGACGCTCCAGGCCCATGCCGGTATCAATAGAGGGTTTAGGCAGGCCCTTACGCTCACCACCGGTAAGTTGCTCAAACTGCATAAAAACTAGATTCCAGATTTCAACAAACCGGTCGCCATCTTCATCGGCACTGCCCGGAGGTCCCCCAGGTATGTCCGGCCCGTGGTCATAAAAAATTTCCGAACACGGTCCACATGGCCCCGTGTCCCCCATCGCCCAAAAATTATCATCTGTGGGAATGCGCAAGATTTTTTCTTCCGGCAGCCCAGAGATTTTCTTCCAGTGCTGGGCGGCTTCATCATCTGTGTGATAAACCGTCACCAGCAGCTTTTCTTTTGACAGACCATATTCTTTGGTAAGCAAGTTCCAGGCTAACTCAATAGCACGTTCTTTGAAATA
>JANQSM010000089.1 GCA_028284025.1 Alphaproteobacteria bacterium
TTCTGGGTACGCCAGATATAATGCGTACCTGCCCTAATATCATCATTTCCAATTACTCGATTATGCCTAATAATTCGTTGAATCTCTCGTTGATCCATTTAAAATTTCCTATCGCTAAATTTACCCTGAAAAGATTTGGAACGTGTATAATACCTCAGCTCCCAAAATCTGTCACAAGAAGTGGAGACACATAAGCATGCTTTTGCTAAAGTTTTTTTATGAAGAATAGGTTAGAAGAAAACATAAATAAGGAACTGGTCAACGTTGGACTCTCCGGTGCATGGACCAAAGGGGTGACCTTCGACCCACCTTGCATTATCCGCAAAACCTGCGATTATAAAGACGTCAGCAAGATTTACGGATGGGAGTAAACAATGAAACCTGATCCATTTTGGCAGCGCATGTGGGAAAGTGCGGATGACTTTAAAATCTATGTGTTACCTCTAATAGAAAAAAAACTAGAGGTAAAGGTTAAGCCTATCCAAGGCTCTAAAGAAGACAGGGATAAGTATAAAGAATGGGATCAAGAAGGTGCTGACGCATTCTACTTACAAAATGACGGTTCCCTTATTGTTCTTAGTAGTAGAATTAATTGGGGGAATAGGTTTAGAGAGCAACCAGCTTTTACATTTCGGTACGGATTATTGAAAGAGGATGGTTCTTGGGATTACGAGAGAGAATATTTTAGAAAATTGCAAGCCTGTAAAAGCAGGCAAAAACACATAATGTTTCCTGAAATGCATGTGGAGTCTCATATCTGCAAGAGAGGGGGTAAGAAGGCTTTGTGGTCTTATATGGGTAGAACAAAAGATATGATGTTGTATATTGAAAAGAACTTAGGCGATGAAACAAAAGTCTGCACCTTCTCTCCTGAGAAAGGAGAGTCCAGGGAGGTAGTTTATATTTCTGTAAAAGAGTTCGCAAAGCATCATGAGGTGTATGTAATTAAAAACTTTGGGGAGTTATAGTGCCAGAAGATCCATTATCATATTCATATCTAAAAGATAAGGCAGCTAGGGAGATAGATAAACTCGAAGAGGCACAAAAAGAACTAGATAAACAAAAAGCTACTGACGCGGCTTTAAATGCGGCCTTTTCAGTTTTTCATTTGCTGAGATGGAAAGATAAAGAGTCACCAACCCCCACCCAAAAAGGCGAGAGAGAGCTAGCCAAAGATAGTGGTAATCCTCACTTGGGGCTTCTGAACGACATTGTTTCACACAATAAACATGCTTATGCTCTGGTTGAGCCGTTAAGTGATGGCAGATCAGAGGTTCAGGCAAGTACCCTAAGCACCGGGGGGATAACTAGATCTTTAACTAACCCATCAACTGTACCCATAACCGGATCAAAAACACTTGCTGTTAAGTTTGGAAATAAAAAGGCAGTCGATGTTCTTAAAGGTGCTTACAAATACTTTGAGGAGGATTAAGGGGTAATTTGGGGTATGTAGCAGAAATTGAAAAATTTATTTTGTTTAACAGAACCCCAAGTATGTTAGGCTGACTAATTATAGGACCATTATGATCAAAGATAATATTTTAACAAAAGATAAAGCCCTATATCGGCGGCATACACGCTTCTTCCTCTACTCTCTCATATACATTCTGTTCATGGTGATTTCGATGGCCGGAATACTGGGTGGGGAAGGTCAAGAGATTGCAGGCATCCCACTCACACTTTTTCTGGCTTTAGGTTCAATTCTTTATTTCCTTTTTCTTGCCATGTATGGCTACCGATCTCTTCTGAAGCCTTGGGCAGAGGCATTTGACAAACAGAGTGGACTCAAGAGGAAAAAGTGATGGTCACGGCAATTATTATTACTATAGCTCTTTACGCCCTGTTGACCGTCTACCTTGGTTTTAGGGCCAATCAGGGCAGCTTGGATAATGTGAATGATTATTTCCTCGCTAGCCGAACTCTATCATCCAGCCATTTAGCAGTAACCACGATGGCCACATGGTTCAGTACTTTTGCTTTTCTGGGCGCACCGGGATTTTACTATTCCAAGGGGTTCGCATGGGGAATGGCCATTATCTTTTATGTGTTTGTGGGTGTTCTGCTGCTTTGGTTTATCGGGCGGAAACTCTGGATGGTAGCACGTGAAAAAGGTTACATCACCCCGGCTGAATTGCTAGTTGATTTTTACAACAACAGAACCATCGGCTATATCACGGCACTCATTTCTATACTTTCTCTCATTCCCTACGTTCTCATTCAGGTTGTAGCAATTGGTAAAGTGATTGAGGGCTCAACGGATGGCTTTGTGAGCTATGAAGTTGCCGTGGTTGTTGCCGGAGCTGTAGCCGCATTTTATGTTTTCCTTGGGGGCATGCGCGCTATCATTCTGACAGACTGGATTCAAGGCATCTTGTTTGCGGGTGTGATTGTGATATCAGCCATTGTAACGATTTATGCCTCTGGTGGGTTTGTGCCAGGTATTGAAAACTCAATTGCGGCTCAGCCTGATTTGTTTGTCATGGACCCGGATAATATGGGTTTTACCATGTCGCTGGCATTTTCATGGATGCTTGGATTTATTCTGTTACCTCACCTATGGCAACGCACGTATATGGCTGAATCAGCCCAAGCTTATACTAAATCCATTTACTATCAGGCCATTATCACGGTGGTTCTTATCACCGGAATTTCAATCACAGGCTTACTAAGCATCGGCCTGGTGGATGGGTTAGAAGATTCAGACAAGTTAGTACCAACACTCTTTTCGACATACATCCCGTGGGCAGCACCATTACTGGTATTAGCGACATTTGCAGCCGGCATGTCGACAACTGACTCACAACTCCTGACAGTCTCATCCGTCTTTGTGCGCGATATTATCCACCCCATCACCAAAGAGAGACTGGAAAAGCACAGAGGGAAAATGATCAGCCGTTATTTGGTCATTGCCCTGGTTGGCTTTATTACAATTCTTGCCCTTCTTCCTGAAAGCCAGGGGCCGATTGTTTTATTAGCCAGCAAAGGCATAGGTATTGTCGTTCTGCTTCTAATACCACTTATTGGTCCTCTCTATTGGGAAAAAGCAACCGCCACAGGTGCCATATGGGGAATGCTTTCTGGATTTTCTTTCCAGCTTGCCTATGAATTTAATGCTTTTGAGTTACCTTACAGCTTTGGGGCACCGATTCCCTCTTTAGTCATTGGACTAATTGTATTATTTCTTTTAAGTAACTTATCGAGTCGAAAAGAAGGTGCAGTCATCTGATTAGAAGAGATCCTTCTGAGAGTACATCCTAAAAATTACATTGTTCTTATTCCCCCACCTCAATTCAATAGCCTCTTTGGCTTGCTCTTTCCCCTTGCCAAGGAGGGGATAAAGGCTATCTTGGGAGGGCAACTCAAAATTTGCGAAAGGATTGTTATGATTACCTCTCTTTATGCTGCCTTGTTGGGGCTTTTGCTTGTTGCGCTGTCCGCATATGTCATTATGGGAAGGCGTCAATTCAAGATCGGGGCAGGAACCGGAGATAAGCCTGAGATGATGCGCCGCATTCGTGCCCAGGGAAATTATACTGAATATACTCCTTTCTTCCTGATCCTGCTTTGGATTGCAGAATATAATGGTATGTCGGCAATTTACTTGCATATATTGGGGGCTACTTTTGTGGTGGGTCGGTTGATTCACGCCTACGGGATCTTGTTTACAGAACAGTATCAAAAAGGCCAACCGACCAGCGGTATGGAGCATCGAATCCGTGGAATGGCTTTGACATTTACGGTAATTGGAATCCTATGTGCCATTTTATTGTATCAATACGCCACATCTTTAGAGAGATCAACGTTTCCAAGTCATACTTTTATTTGACATCTTGAAAGAAGACAGCTATTTTCCTGTTATTAACGCGCTTACGACTGTTGCTGGGTTTTGGAGGTTTCCGTCCGGCTTGCTTGTAAGATTTGAGTAACACACAAGCCAAACGGAGATGATCTATGAGTACTGGCAAAGTAAAATGGTTTAACCCCACTAAAGGATACGGATTTATTGTCCCTGATGAAGGCGGCAACGATGTGTTTGTACACATCACGGCTGTTGAGCAGGCTGGTCTGAAGACTTTGGACGAAGGTCAAACTGTTGAGTACGAAACAGCAACAAACAAGGGTAAGACCTCTGCTGTTGAGCTTAAGCTAGCAAGCTAACGTAGCTTTAAATTTTAAAATTAAAAAAGCCTTTTGCTTTACAGCAGAAGGCTTTTTATTTTGGTAGCATTTTATTTGCTCTTCCCCTACAAAATGTGCATGGCACTGTCAAAAATCTTCCAGGTTGTTTTTCCTACCGGCATGCGCAAACGCTGGTGGCTTTTCCGTCCCATCGGCTGGCTAACAGCAGCTAGCACCATTTTAGGCCCGCTGTGGACTAAGAAAAAGGGGACGCTGATTGTACGTATTGATGGCTTAGGTGATATGGCAATCTTTCGCCCTTTTCTTGACTTTTATCCTGATGCCTTGCAAACCACCCCACAAAACATCACGATTCTGGGTTGCCACAGCTGGAAAACATTAGCACCACACCTATTCAAGGAATATAAAGTTGTTACTCTGGATGAACACAAGTTTGAAAAACGGTTTTTCTATCGGCTGAAATGGGCGTTATGGCTACGCTGGCAAAACTTTGAGACTGCCCTCACTGATATCTATTTTCGTAAAACCCTGACAGCCGAAAGCATGATTCATTATACTGGGGCAAAAGTACGTATTGTTAGCCGCCCGCATTTAGATGAGCGTAATAGCCGTGAATTTGATTATTACCTGTCAAAATCAACCAAAATTATTGAAACCGGCAAAGACCGTTGCCACGAAATTGAGCGCCATAAAGCTTTTATTGAAACTTTAGGTGGCAAACCTTTATCCAAAATTAACCTGGCCCTGCCCTGGCGAGATACAGCCTCCATCAATGATAAACCCTATGTGGCATTAAATTTTGGCAGTAACGAGGCTGGCCGGAACTGGATGTTACAAAATTATATTGCTCTCGCCAAAGCGCTTTCTGATCAGGGTTATCAGGTATATTTTGTTGGTGGACCACGGGAAAAAGAACTGGAAGATAAGATTTTATCGCAATGTCAGAATTATCCAGCAATTTCATCTCTTATTGCCCAAACTGACTTGCCCGGGTTAATGGATATTTTAAAGAATGCTGCCGCTGTCATTACCAATGAGACCGGCCCAGGACATTTTGCCATCTTGCTTGGCACCCCAACAGTAATGATTTATGGGGGTGGTCATGCTGAAACCTTTATGCCTTACCCAAGCAAATACAATCCAGCCACGGCGCGTTTTGTAAATCACTTTATGGACTGTTATTATTGTTATTGGCGTTGCCCATACCGCAAGAAAGATGAAGATCCTTTCCCCTGTATCGAAAAGGTTTCTTTGGATCAGGTGATCACAGCTTTAAAAGAATTAGGCATCAGGAAGGCTTAAGGCTTGGTTCTTTGGAACGCAACACAATGAATGTTGCTGCCAACACCAACCAGATTGCTGCCAACCACCAACTTTGCCAAACCCCATAGCTGATAGAGGCAACTGTAATCGTGCTGAAAAAGGTTGCCAGCAAAGTGCCCCGGCGGACTGCGCCTTTTGCATGCGCCATCTTCCATACAATCCAAAAGATGATTGAACAAAAAGCCAATAACCCGACAATTCCGCCCTCTAGGAAGGCCTGTAAAGCCAGATTATGTGGATGTAATTTAATATCCCGTCGTGCCTCTGGTGGGGCACTTGGGTCCGCTTGAACAAATCTTGACCCCCCAACACCCCAGCCTGTAAAAGGCCGTTGCAAGGCTGTGTCAAAGCTATAGGCCCATAAGCCTAAACGAGTATAGGCCGAATAAGCATATGTTTGTGGCACTGTTTCGGGGATATCCTCGCGTGTCATGGTTTTTCCTATGATTGCAGGACCAATCAGCGTAACAAAGGTTACAGCCAGCAATATCACTGTCCGCGACTTTTGGGAGGATATAAAACCGACAGCATAAACAAACACGCCAAACAACAGTGCAATAACAGCTGCTCCTGCATCAGAAAAGAACAGCAACCCTGTTGTTGCAATAAATAAAGCTAAAACCTTTGGCCATGATTTTCTTTCCAGCAAAATGAATAAAACCGGCCAAGTAAAAATGGATAAAATAGAAAGACCCCGATTAAGCCAATGCAGGTAAATCTCTTGGGTGTTGCCCTCCTGAATTATGTATTTCAGGGTAGTCAACGGCATGCCACCAAATACTTCTATAAAAAACAAGCCCAGAGCTGCTAAAAAGCCCGCTACAAGTGCAGTTTTAATTTTAGAAAAGAAATCAGGGGGTAACCGATAAGACGCAACCACAAATAAAAAACCAACAGCAGAAATACCCACGATTTTTAAAACTGTTTCCAGTGAATGCCCTGGATTCTCAGACCACAGACTTGAAACCAGCAACCATAAAAATAAAAAAATAACTGACAGCACCTGTTGCTTGTGCCACCGCCAAAATTTCTCAGCACAATCTTTAAGGCGCTTCCAACCAATTTTAATTGGCATAGTCACTGCCAATAAAGTCATAAAAATCACAGTCGCTTTAGGGGCAACTACCATGACTGGTAAAAAGGCAAAAATAATCGAAAAGATAATATGGTCAATTTTAGTGCGCATAAGTCCTGCTGTGTACGCATTAATTAAATGAAAGCGGACACCCTAGCACATCTTAAAAACGATTCAATTGGGAATTATAAATAAAATGAAACCAGCTTTATTTCAAGCGATCTAAGTCACTTAAATACCGGCTTTGGGATGAGTTACTCCTGCTTGAGCTGTTCGTACTACCGGAGAAACTTGCAGCCGTTGCACTGCTGCCTGAGGCAGAAGAATTGGTGACAACAGAAGGAGAGATTCTATTAGTTGTCGCAGACCCACTTGATGAACTACTGGCGGTACGCCTTGCAGTTGCCGTAACACTCTGACCAAATACTCGACGTAAATTACCGCGCGTCAAACCAGAAGTTGATGTTGCATGAATACCAAATTCCTGTCGCTGACCGGCCAGAGAAACGCGTGGGAAGGAATTGCGCATTCCTTGGGATTTTTCAGTAGGGTGAACATTCGCTAAGTTCCCCAGCCTGATGCTGTGAGAAGCAGTCGGAAGTTTGCGATTTTGATGTTTAAGCTCAACCTGTTTAGAGATTTGCTGGCTGTGGGTAATTGTTGGCTTAACAGGTAAAGGAATAGAAATTTGCGCAACAGCACTGTTTGCCAGTCCAAGGTAGATCAACAAGGCACATAAATAGGGTAAAAGATGATTATTTGTTACCTGCTTGAAAGCCATTCTTCTAAAGTCCCTACCGCAAAGCTCGTTATTTTATAGTCTCTTTGGAATATAATTACCTTTATGGTAACATTTTATTAATCAAGTTTCAACTTGTTTTGTTTAGCAATAGGATTTGGCATATAAGCTGCCAAACAAAGCTCTGCTCTAAAAATTATCAACAATCTGGTGCCGATAATTGATTGCCTACCCCTTTGGGAATGTTTTAAAGTGATGAAATACAACAAATTTGAAAAGCCATGATACAAAAAAACACTATCCAATTGATATTATTAGTTATTTTGCCCACATTTCTCATTCTTAGCGCTTGCAGTGAGAGAGACGTGGATTTAAACCGCGGTTTTGAGAATCAGGACATGATGATGCGTAATACTAATTTGCGCGACGCACGTCACGGCCATAAAGATTCGCAATATATTGTCGGAAAAAGCTATTGCTGCGGATTTGATGATATGCATAACACCAAACGGGCGATCGAATGGCTGTGTCAGAGCGCAAAACAGAATTACGCTCCGGCCCAGCACCTTCTGGGTGAAATTTATACCAATAACATTGATGGTTTCGCCCCAGGTTGGAGTGTTCATACCTCTCGAGAGCTTGATAAACTCGGCTATAGAGGGAACGAGCACCTTATACTTGGCTACATGTGGTACATGCTGGCAGCGAACTGGGATTATGAAAATGCCCAGGAAATGGCGCGCGATATGGAAAATGAGTTAACTTACGCCGATGTGGAGAAAGCCCACAATTATTTCCAAGACTGGCAAAATGCACCCTGTACCTGGAACGAAGTGTTCGTCCCGCCCGTGCGCGGCTATACTGAAGATAACTTCAAGCACTTGGAAGTTGAATAAATCAGCCTGCAATCCTTACTTTGGATGAAGAAGCCCATGCTTTGCCAAGGCTTGGCAGAGTATTTCAACTCACTTACTTTTAGATTATACGCGGCAAGCCAAAACTTCTCGGGCTGGGTGGTAGGCGCTACAGGGCTCGAACCTGTGACCCTCTGGTTAAAAGCCAGATGCTCTACCGACTGAGCTAAGCGCCCCCAACAGGGTATGGTAGATAAGAGTGGCACAAAATAAGGCCTTTATCTTTATTCGTCAACCTTAAAACTGCATTTTTTATGTTTTTGGAAAATCTCCGGAATCAAAGTCCGGATCAATGCGCAATTCATCCGAAGATGGCCATTCTGTAGGTGTGGAAGAAGCTTGTGGCTGAGGCTGGCTTTGAGCTTCTGACTGCGAAGACGCAGGACTCTCTTCAGCAAAAACAGGCGGTTCCCGTAAAGGTGGGGTAGCAACGGCTTGCTCTTTTTCTGCTACCACTTTGCGGAAGAGGTTTGTTGCTATCTCTGCATTACGCTGGCGAATAATTCCTGGGATCC
>JANQSM010000095.1 GCA_028284025.1 Alphaproteobacteria bacterium
CATTGAAGGTCGCCACCTGGCAACACTTAACATTGAATCCAAATGGACCCCAAATAAAGAAAATGAAGCCCAAAAGGTCTTTGGTAGCACAGACACCAACCACTTTGGCGTAAGATATTGCACGGAGATTGCCGGACCAGTTTATTTAGGAGGAAAAATTGAAGGTATTGAAGCTCCACGCTACTACGATAATAATGACTTGCGCTTAACACCTGAGCAAACACGCACCTATTTTTCTGATATGGGATGGAACCAGGTAGTGGCTTTTCAGACCCGTAACCCAATGCACCGCGCCCATGTAGAACTAACGCGCCGCGCCGCTGAAGAAATCGCAGGTGGATTATTGATTCACCCGGTTGTTGGCATGACCAAACCTGGCGATGTGGACCATTATTCTCGCGTACGCTGTTACAAGCATGTGTTAAATGAATTCCCGCCACAAACTACTGCTTTAAGCCTTTTACCTCTGGCTATGCGCATGGGAGGGCCTCGTGAAGCCGTATGGCATGCGATTATTCGCAAAAATTATGGCTGCACTCATTTTATCGTGGGTCGCGATCATGCTGGACCAGGCAATGATAAGCAAGGTAATCCGTTCTATGGGCCCTATGACGCGCAAGATTTAATGGTTCAATTTGAAGAAGAACTAGGCATCAAAATGGTACCGTTCAAAGAAATGGTGTATGTACAAGAACGTAATGGTTATGCCCCGGCAGATGATCTAAAAGAAGGTGAAACACCAGAGCGTATTTCAGGCACAGAATTCCGCCGCCGCCTGGAGCAGGACGAAGAAATTCCGGGCTGGTTTTCTTTCACAACAGTTTTGGATGAATTAAAAACCACCTACCGACCAAAGAAAGACCAAGGCTTTACAATCTTTTTTACCGGCCTTTCCGGCGCTGGAAAATCCACTCTGGCAAATGGTTTAATGGCACGCCTACTGGAAAAAGGGGGACGGTCAGTTACCCTGCTAGATGGGGATATCGTGCGCCAGAATCTTTCCAGTGAACTGGGTTTTTCCAAAGAACACAGAGATTTGAACGTCACCCGGATTGGATTTGTCGCCAGTGAAATCACCAAAGCTGGTGGAGTGGCAATCTGTGCACCAATAGCACCATATTCGGCAACACGTCGGGTGGTGCGGGAAATGACCTCTCAGTACGGACCATTTATTGAAGTTTACGTTTCTACACCGTTGGAAGTGTGTGAAGACCGCGACACCAAAGGTCTGTATGCCAAAGCCCGTGCTGGTATCATCAAAGAATTTACCGGTATTAGCGACCCTTATGAAGCACCGGAAAATGCAGAGCTTGCCATTAATGCCTCTGGATGTACACCAGAAGAATGCGTTGACCAGATTATGGAAAAAATTGAACAAACAGGCCTGTTTGGATGATCAATCCAGCCTTTGAGACCCTGAATGAACTATTGCGTCAGGTGTTTCCTGTAGCAGAAGCAGCCGGACATGCCATTTTACCCTATTTCAAGGCAAAACATGCGGTCAATGCCAAAGAAGATGGCTCTCCGCTAACCAAAGCTGATATTGAGGCCCACCACACCATTATCGGGGGGTTAACTGCTCTGGAAACCGGATTACCCATTATTTCAGAAGAATCCCGCACGAAGG
>JANQSM010000126.1 GCA_028284025.1 Alphaproteobacteria bacterium
CTGTTGAAGAACAAAAAATTATGATTCTTTTCTCATTTGAGATGGAATACGTTTCCCTTGAGTTTATCGATAACCCGAACATACCAACCAAAATTCAGCAAACACTGCGAAATTTTGCAGAGCATATCACAGAACAGGATTATGAAGAAGCTAACGCTGCTTTAGCTGATAATTTTGTTCCCTTAAGAATTGTCAAAACAGACTCCGATAACCCGGCTGAACAATTTAAACTTGTTTGTACTTTACTAGGAAAATCCGTCCCCCAAGCAGCTGAAGATTATTGGCAGCAGCTCATGAACGAAAGGTTCGGGGGAGCTTCCGCTAACACCAGCCGCCCTGCTCACTGGCCAGAAGCGTATACACCAGAGAAGGGGGATGAATTTGTCAGCGCCCTGAATAGCTATCGGGTGGCCAAAGCCGGCAACAGACGCAACCAAATGCGACGCGCTGCACAATTGGCAAACAGACTGAAAGAAGAAGCGGGTCTGGCATATGGAGAAATGGGAGATAAATTTTATGTTGTCTGGGGTCATATGGAATACTCCAAAAAAATACCAGAGATAATTAAAGTTGACCCTGAACTAAAACGGCTGACCAGTGCTATTCTTTCGGATAGGGAAGCGCTCCGCCAAGCAAGAGGTGTGAAGACATCCCCCAAACCGACAGTATCTGGCAACAGTCCTCAAGAACGCCCTGCTCACTGGCCGGAAGCGTATACACCAGAGAAAGGGGATGAGCTTGTAGCAAAATATAATGAGCTTAGAATTAAATCTTATGTAGAAGCTCAACCCCCAACAAAGAAAGGTACAACTAAAAAAATCCTCGATGAACAAAACACAATTCGCTCGCTTGCAGCCGAAACGGGACTGAAACTTGTTTTCTCTAGTGCTATGAAAGAATATGCAGACGCGGCTAAACAAGGCCGCCCTAAACCTGGATTTATAACTGAAGCAATAAAATCAAAACCTGCGATTGTCATCTGGAAAGAGATACCCGATGAAGAGGCGGAAAAAGCTATCGCCGAAGATTCTGAATTACAAAGGCTTAATGAACAGATTTTACATTACAGTGAATGTAAGGAAGCAGCCCAAAAGAGGCTGGGCAACTCAGGATCTCGAGTATCACCATCCACTACACGTCGATTTAAGCAACGTAAAAAACATAGGGGCAGATAATGGCAGAGTTAGATTTAAGTGGATTTACCTTGAAAGACCTGGATCGTCCGGAGGCAAAGCTTACAGAGTTGGGCACCGACCTGGAAAAGCGGGAAAAGCTTTTGAGTGCTTTGCGCGCCCGTGCCAGAGAACAACAAATGGAACTTTCTGAACTTGCCGCACGCTTGGGCCTTGCAAATGGCCATGCCCCGGTGATTCATGCGGAAGATGATGACACAGTAGAGCTGGTCATTAAACAGCAGCACCCAAATGCCGGATCTTCTTCTGGTGATGGATCAGAGAGTGAACAAGCAATACCTACCTTGCACGATTTATTGAAATCCTTAGGGCTTGTGGGCAAAGAGCTTACTACTCAAGATCACCACATTGCAGCTATTAATCGGGAAACAGATGGATTGGATCAAGAAATGCGCCATGAGCTAAACAAAACGGAAGCTCGGCCTGGTAGTCCTGCTGCTACCACACGTCAAGCCGCGACCTCATCTGAATCCGGCGGATCAGTCCTAGGCATTGACAGCATTGATCTAAAGGATGGCACCAAGTTGAAATTACCAAAGCTCACATTACGCGCCTTACTTTCAGGAGGGAATACGGATGAAGGCACAATTCTCAATATCAAAAGAGTCGCTCTTGGTTTCAGGCGCGATTTGGAAGACCTGCCAGGCAGTGGCTTTGATTATGCAGATCAACGCACTATGGTGTTGGACTTAAAACGCCAACTGGATACCGTCTTCTACCCTTTTATTGCTGTTTACACGAACCCTTCAGAAAAACGGACGCGTGAGATTCTGCTGCTTAGAAATCAGGAAGACCCATCTGATTATCCATTACGCTTTACGGGGGCAGAAGAACGCAACCATCGCCATCAGTTTGATGAAGCCACAACACGCGGCATGACAGATAATCAGCGTATTCGCCTCACCACCAATCTGCTGAGCCAGATGGCGGGTTTTATGGTGAAGGAACTCACCAACATCATCAAATTCTGTGGCCAGGAAGAACAAGAACGCGATGCACGATTTATCTCCCTGACCCAATCGCGGCTCGATGCGTATTTTAGAACTTACACGCATATGCTGCAGGTAATGGGGCAAATATATGGAGAGGAACAAGAAGTACCAAGCCTTCCTATCCGTGATGATAGAGTCAGCCCTGATTCATCCTTGCCCAATGATTATGCGTTGGAAGGAAAACTCACCAACGATATTCCTTTGGCAACGCGTCTGCACGGTGTGGCGCATGCTCTGGAGCAAATCGCAACGGCCATAGAAAATTACCTAAGAGGAGAAGGCGAAGAAACATTCCCGGAACGTCTCGGGGTATTGATTCATGAATATCATAAGTGGTGTGCTTCACTTTACTCTTATAAAGGTGAGAAAACTTCTCGACATGTGGCATACAGAGCAAACTATCTACGCCGGGCACGTTTTGCCGAGATCCATGAACTAACTCAGGGCAATACCGCTGTGCCTTACATACTTGAATCCGAGAGTGAGCGCCAACATATGCAGGCTCTAAGGAATTCTCAAGATCCACGCAGTATGAAAGCGTATGTCGCAGATTTACGCAAAGGTCCTATCTTCAAAGCCATTCAACTTTTAACACAATTAGCAGAAGCAGAAGATGTAGATGCAGCTTATGGTGAACAATCTGGCACATCAGTTTCCCGCCGCTTGACAGAGATCGGGAAAAAGCTCCGTGTCATCACAGCCAGTTTTGACAGGGTTCAAAAACCACCTTCACAGGCAAGTCGTTCATTCGCTCAAGAACCCTCCAACATGAGTGCCCTTGGCTCAACGGTGATTTCAGAAGAAGAAAAAACACCCCATCACAAACAATGGGAACAGCGCTTTGGAGCTTTCTGTCGCCAGCTTGATAGCTTTCGCGACACGATGCTGCTGGCTTCTCAAGATGTGTTAACCAGTGCCGTCACAGGGATCCCGATGACAGCACCAGCAGATATTGCCACTGCCATTGCTCAAGAACGGGCAAACCTAAATGGTCCCAAAAATGATCTTTTCTCGTTTTTTCCTACCATCAAGGATGAAATGGTGCTGGGAGCACAGACGATTTCTTCGCCGACGCCTAATGATAGGCGTATGGACCTGTCAGCTGACAGCACGGCAGATCATGAAGACACCACACAAGGCTATGGTCGTACTTATCGCGGTGAGTTTTTAGCTGCCGATGCGCCGATGCGTCAATGTATTCTGGCAGAAGTAATGATGCGGATTGAGAGTGATATCGCCGTTCTAAGAGAATACGCTAAGTATGTTGATGGCATTTATCTTGGGCACCAGGTAGAGCCAAAACATCTTTTAAATGTGACACGCAAACTTTTCCTTACACCCCGTCACCT
>JANQSM010000137.1 GCA_028284025.1 Alphaproteobacteria bacterium
TATTTACGGAATGTGCTGCGGCTGGGGGCTGGTAAAACAGTCACACTTTTCAATGGCCGTGATGGAGAGTTTTCTGCCACGATTCAAACGTTGGACAGAAAGTCAGCCATCTTGAGAATAGATCAGCAGACACGATCACAAAAAGCAGAGCCAGATTTCTGGGTGCTGTTTCCATTGTTAAAGAAAGACGCGGTAGATTTTCTGATTGAAAAAGCAACTGAATTGGGGGCAGCTAAATTTATTCCTGTCTTAACACAGCGTACGAATGCAAAAAATGTGAATCTTGAACGTTTACACCGGCACGCCATTGAAGCTGCCGAACAGACGGAACGCTTGACGATTCCTGATATTGAAGCACCACAGAAATTAACGGATTTACTTGGCAAATGGGCAAAAGACCGGTTGATTCTGACCGGGGATGAAAGCCATACTTCCCCGCCGGTGCGTGAGGTGCTTGCCGCTAGCCAGCCCGGGGCCGTTCTGGTTGGTCCCGAGGGAGGATTCACCGAGCAGGAACTGGCTCTTTTAAAATCAAAACCGTTTGTCAAAACCGTGTCTTTAGGTCCGCGTGTTTTGCGTGCTGATACGGCTGCCCTTGCAATGCTGA
The DNA here is from genome assembly GCA_028284025.1 of Alphaproteobacteria bacterium. Taxonomy (GTDB): domain Bacteria; phylum Pseudomonadota; class Alphaproteobacteria; order JANQSM01; family JANQSM01; genus JANQSM01. Next base: position 608 of record JANQSM010000137.1, read on the forward strand.
CTGCTTTGCAGATGGTGCACGGGGATTGGGGTTCAAAATAAATATCAAGACTATTCAGCTTTACTTAATACTAAAAACTTATTATAATAATAGCATGATTAAAAGCTTTGGGAATAAAGACACTAGAAAGTTTGCCCATGGTGATTTTGTCAAGGCGTTTTCAGCTATTGAACGCCAAGCCCAGCGGGCTTTACTAGCTCTAGATGCAGCCACAAATCTTGAGGATTTAAGAGCATCAAAAAGCTTTGGACTGCATAAGTTATCTGGAGACAGGAAAGGTCAGTGGGCTATTAGAATAAATGATCAATATCGTGTTTGCTTTCGATTTGAAGAAGGTGATGCGTTGGATGTGGAGATAACAGATTATCATTAGGAGAGTGAGATGTTAAATTTGCCCCCCATTCATCCTGGGGAAATTTTACTGGAAGATTATATGAAGCCTGCTGGAATTAGCATTAATCGGCTGGCATCTGATTTGTCGATTCCAACGTCACGGCTCAGCAATATTGTTAATAGTAAAAATGGCGTTACGGCAGATACGGCCTTGCGGTTGGCTAAAGCATTTGGAACATCTCCCCAATTTTGGCTAAATCTTCAGAATGCTTATGATATTTCCCGGGTGCAGAGTGAAAAGGGTCAGGAAATTACAGACCGGGTTCGCATCCCTAAAGAGCTTGTTGATGCTTAGGGATACCCTATTGACAGGTAGGGTATACTCTCACTATATAAACGGCGAAGGAGATAATAATGACAGACAACCCGGTTTTTACCCAAATTGAAAATGACCTAAAAAGTAATCCTGTAGTCTTGTATATGAAAGGAACCCAAAATCAGCCTATGTGCGGATTCTCCAACGTGGTGGTCCAGGCTTTAGGCATGCTGGGGGTGACTGATATTAAGGACATCAATGTTCTGGCGGATGAAGAGGTTCGCCAGGGGATTAAGGATTATAATAACTGGCCCACTATTCCGCAGTTGTTTGTGAAGGGTGAATTTGTTGGAGGCGCAGATATTATCCGTGAAATGTATCAATCTGGTGAGCTTAAAACCTTGCTGGAAGAAAAAGGTATTCTCTCTGCCTAATTGACTATTATCCGAAAAAGATATAAGCTGGGGGTATGGCATATTCCAAAGAAGCTTTACAGTTTGCGAATAACGTGTTTGACCGCTTGGAGCAGATCGCTCCTGGCCATATTCCTGGCGATTTAAGAGAGCTTTTCAAAGAAATTTTTATTAAGGACTATACCCGGGCACAGCAAACAGGCTGGTTTGTCAAAATTGGTTTTCGCAGTCTGAGAACTGCATATGCAACTATTCTGGGACGTGAGAAAGGTCAAGAAGACAGTCACGCGGATGAACGTAATGGAGATATTGTACGCGGTCATATCCCAGGACTGCGTGAATCTATAGTATATTCTGATAAATTTCGGGGAAATCCGTTTCATCCCGGTGCTGTTGGTACGGCTACAGAGACAGGAAACCCAAGCGATAAACTGGAGGCCGTTGCCCTACGCATTCCATTCGATGACCTGGATCGTGCAGTGACAGGTGCTGCCAACTGGGCACTATTGGAACTGGGGGAGAATCACATTCGGCCGACCAGCGAGCAGTATAAGGGAGAAGATAAAAAGTTTTTTATGTACATGCCGCAGGATGTCACTCTGGTAACGGAGGATGGCACAGAAATTGTTGGTGCGGTGTGCTTAACGCCGCTGGATAGTTACCGCAATCCGTACAACCCGATATATCGGTCCCCTGACCAGGAGACGCTATCGCGACAAGCAATCGCCCAAATCATTGATGAAGGCATTGGTGGATTTACAGTTGACCCTGCAACCAGGGAACGCCTATTGGGAGGATCAACCCGGCAGTATTTTGACAATTTTCACGAAGGGTTAGATGATCAAACAATAGAAGATATTTTGTTTGCTGATGATCGACCGGATCATCAAAGAATTTTATTTCTACTAAAAGCATATTCGATTCTACCAGCGGGTCACAATTTGCGGCAGGAAATTGGAAAATTATTTCTAACCTACTTTAGGGATAATAAATCCGTCTTGCCGCTCTTGGAGAATGCATCCCCAGAAGATGAAACTTTTGAAAGACTTCCTTTGGAAGAAAAGGTTGTCACTTTGGACGATGGAACGCGTAAAAAGGTCCTTGCTGTTGCGGCTTCTGTAGAAGGAGGATTTGTCTCAGTTCGTCGTCGTTTTTATCTGCATCCAGCGTTAACAAGGCAAGAGCGCAAAGAAATTCTGGACGAATACACATCTGCTTATGATGAAATAGAAAAAGAGGCAGCAGTTCGGTTTGCAGCTCAATTGGTACGACAATACCAGAGATAATCAGCAGCTGGCTTGCTTGCGGGCGCCAGGATTTAGACTGTCTTGTTGCGTGACTTTGATCTCAATCGCATCAAATACTTTGCTCCAGATCTTTATAATCTGCGGATCGGTGATTGGGATATCTGATCCAGCCGGGGCGGTGGTATTAATCTCAGTAACATAATCGCCGATGACATCAATGGAAGTAAACACAAGGTCGTGCTTTTTCATCAGGGCCTGTACCCGGGCACAGATTTCCAGATCACGCGGCGTAGGCTCTACATGTACCTGACTGGCGCCGGACGATATATTGGCCCGAAAATCTCCTTCGTGGGGGATGCGAGAGAAAGAGTCGAGGATTTCTGTTTGTGTCAGCATAAAGCGCTTATCTCCGGTATCTTTGATCTCGGCAACAAACTTTTGCACCATCCAGGGTTGGTCATAGGCTTTTGCATAACTTTCAATAATGCCGGTGAAATTATCACACTCTGAATCAATTTTCATAATGCCTGTTCCCCCGTTTTCATAAAGTGGCTTTAAGATCAGCGTGCCATGCTCATCCTTAAAGCGGCAGATTTCTTCCATATCATTGGTCAATAATGTGGGAGGGGCCATATCCAGCATTTCCAGCACTAACAATTTATCGGAATATTCGCGCACGGATCTAGGGTTGTTAAGTATGTATGGCTTGGGGTGGAGACCTTCTAGCAAATGGCAGCTGGTCACATATTCCATATCAAAGGGAAGCTGGTTACGTAGCAAAATAACGTCCAGTTCGGTCAGGTCGGTCTTTTCTGTCGGGC